>JAOULY010000016.1 GCA_029881775.1 Gammaproteobacteria bacterium | reverse complement strand
ACGACAGATCGTGGTCTTGCCGGTACCAACCTCGCCGGTTAACTGCACAAAACCGCCACCTTCGCCAAGGCCGTACAGCAGGTGCGCCAGTGCTTCCCGGTGGCGCGCACTCATGTAAAGAAAACGCGGATCAGGCGTAATCGAGAACGGTTGTTCCGTCAGCTTGAAATATTCCAGGTACATAACTGTCGATTTTTGCCTGTTATACTGGGTCAATCAGACAAAAAGCGGTAACCCTACTGTTGCCAGAAATCCATGCATACGAATAATAGCCTTTCTTTACTCCCTGTTGCGACAGTAATTTTTCTGACCGGCCTACTGCCGGGCAGCGCACTCGCCGCCGCGGATCTCGCGCGCGAACAACGCCTGGCCGAACAGACGGTCGATGCCATTCTGGACGGCGACCCGGTTGAGCTGGACGCCGGCGAACACACCTTTCTCGGCATTTTCATGACGGCGGAGCATACACCTGCAAAGGGGGCGGTACTTGTCCTGCATGGTCGCGGCACTCACCCGGACTGGCACCAGGTCGCCAACCCGCTACTGACCACCCTGCCGGCAGCCGGCCGGGCGACTCTGTCGCTGCAAATGCCGGTACTGGCCAGGGATGCAAAGTTCCATGATTACCTGCCGGTTTTCCCGGAAGCCATACCCCGCATCGATGCCGGCATCAGCAAGCTGCGAGTACTGGGATTTGAGCGGATTATCCTGGTGGCCCACAGTTGCGTGTGCATATGAGCATGGCCTGGCTCAACGCCCGCGGCAACACTGGTATCGCGGCCTATATCGGTATCGGCATGGGCGCCACCGATTACAAACAACCCATGCAATCACCCTACCCCTTCGCTCGCCTGACAGTGCCGTTCCTGAACATCCTTGGCAGCAACGACTACCCTGCGGTGCAGCGCATGTCGGACGAGATCGAAACATTTATCTGCGACATGCATCCGGCATCGCGCCAGGTAACCGTGCAGGGCGCGGATCATTACTTCGATGCCTACAACGAAGAACTCCCGAGCGTGATTATCAACTGGCTCGCCACACTGCCTGCGCCGACTGATTCCCGTTGACCTTGCCACGCCCTCCTGCCAGCCTGCTGCTTGCCGGCCTCATCGTTTTCCTGGTCATTACATTCGGAAAATTATCGGGCCATAGCTCGCTCATACGGGAAATACAGGACACGCTGCATACGGTCGTGTTCGCCGTGTTCACATACATCGCCTTGCAGCTGGTACGCCGGCGTAGCGGTGACAGCCACACAGCCCCCGCAAGTTACCTGCTGGTCGCCGGTCTCTGCCTGCTAACCGGTGTCACCGCGGAAGCAGCGCAGTGGCTGACCGGACGCGGTTTTGGATTACTCGACATCGTACGTGACATTGCAGGCATTGCGCTGGGGAGCGGGTTTCATGCCCTGCATGAACGCACCACGCAAGGTTCCCGGCTTGTCCCGCGCAAACGCTGGCGACACGCGCTGGCAGCAGCATTATGTATCGTGCTGTGCGCAGCAATATACCCGCTGGCGTCACTCAGCTGGCATTACCTGGGTCGTAACACCGCCTTCCCGGTCATCATGGACGTGCAGGCCGACTGGGCCGCCGCGTTTTTCAGGCTGGATGCAGCCAGGCTGACACCTGCGCCGGATACCTGTGGCCGCGCTTTTTCTGCGCTGCAGCTGTTACCGGCAAACTATCCCGGCATCCACCTCGTTGATCCCGTCCCTGACTGGCGCGGGTACCGGTATCTGAGCATCGAATTACATTCCGCCAACCCGATACCGGTCAGCCTGTCGCTACGGGTGCATGACCGTGCACACAATAACGAATACAGTGATCGATTCAGCCGCATGCTGACAGTCACGCCAGGCACACGCAGGTACCGGATTGCACTGGAAGACATCAGCAACAGCCCGGCCGGGCGCAAGCTGGATATCGGCAATATCGCCGGCGTTAAGATTTTCTCGGGAAAACACCCGCATCCGCAAAAACTTTGCATGGGTGTAATGCGGCTCGAGCAATAATGCCTTGGCACCCTGCCCTGATTACAACGCGGCAAGGATGCCGCGCAGGAAACTAGACGTCGTCAGTATGATGGCGGCGACTGCTGCTCTCGCGATCGGATACGGGCGAATGCAGCACCAGGTCCATGTCGCGCCAGCTTGGCATATCGAGAGACTGGCGCTTGCCACTGATATCCTCGATAACGATTCGGCTGCCGCGCCCACCAGAGAACACGATCGCCCTGACCTGGATCAGCTGGCCGGCCTGGTTACTGTACCAGTAGCCGGGTATTGGCTTTTGTTGCAGAAACATTCTGCCTCCTTAGCCCGAATCTATTATTGTTTGCGAGCCGTTTGTTGTTATTGCAACTGGCAATAATGATACTAATTCAGGCACTAATTTACATCCACAGGATCTGCTACAGCAATCGGACTAAGGTACTAACCCGTTGCCGCGCACAGTTGAGGCATTAAGGGCGAGCCATTCAGGAACCCCTGATGTGTCGTCATTGCGAGCGTAGCGCGGCAATCTTGTACTATGGAATCAATCAGTTGGAGATTGCCGCGTCACTTCGTTCCTCGCAATGACGGCATTTTGATAATTTATCAGGCGTTCCTTAGATAGTGATTATAAAGAGATAATTTCACATACAAAAAAAGGGGGCCTGGCCCCCTTTGTGATACATCAGAGTGTAATAAAAAATCCTAGCCGCACTTCGATTCGCCACAATTCAGACAGGTCAGACAGCCGTCCATCTGGATGGCCGCCTTGGTATGGCACTTGCTGCATAGCTGCGAGCCCTCAGGGAAATCGCCGCTGTCGGCGGTCTCTTTCACACTGCTGGCCGCCTCGAACTGGGCACGCTTCTCCGCCACCAGTTTCCGCTGGTGCTCGTCCAGACCATCGTCCTTGAGCAGGCCGATCATGCGCATATGGCACTCGATAGCATCGCCGATTTCAGCCACCAGAGACGGCATGTACTTGCCGCCTTTCTTGAAGTAACCGCCGCGCGGATCGAACACGGAACGCAGTTCTTCCACCAGGAAAGTGACATCACCGCCCTTCCTGAACACGGCGGATACAATCCGCGTCAGCGCCACTATCCACTGGAAGTGGTCCATGTTCTTCGAGTTGATGAAAATTTCAAACGGGCGACGCTTTTCGTTCTCGGTCCCGTGATTCAGGACAATGTCGTTAATAGTGACATACAGTGCATGCTCGGACAGCGGCGTCTTGACCTTGTAGGTCGAGCCGATAAGCATCTCGGGACGCTCGAGCTTCTCGTGCATACGCACGATATTGTTTTCATTCGCAGCCCCGGCAGGCTTCTTCTCTGCCGCGGTATTGCCGGCTCCAGTGACAGAATCCGTCTCTGCCGCATCCTTGCCAGCCACCTTGTAAGCAACAATCTTCTTCTCAATACGTACAGTCATATGTACTCCTGCATCTTGTCTTTGCTGCAGGAGCGCCTTGCAGGCGCGATAATATCTACACTGGTGTTGAATCGCGCCTGCAAGGCGCTCCTACACATTAATTTCAGAATTTCCCGTAATAACCTTCCTTCAAGGCATCGTACAGATTGGCCGCGGTATGCATTTCGCCATCGTACTCGACCTCTTCGTTACCCTTGAGGCTGACCTTGCTGCCATCTTCGAGCGTAAACTCGTAAACGGTGTTTTCCAGGTCCTCGTCCTTGACCAGCACACCCTGAAAAGCCTCCGGGTTGAAACGGAACGTGGTGCAGCCCTTGAGTCCCTGTTCATAGGCATACAGGTAAATATCCTTGAACTGCTCGAAGGGATAATCCGTCGGCACGTTAGCCGTTTTCGAAATGGAGGAATCGACCCATTTCTGCGCAGCGGCCTGTATGTCCACGTGCTGCTTCGGCGTTACCTGGTCGGCGGCAATAAAGTAATCCGGCAGGGCTTCATCCGCACTGTCCATGGTGGCACTGGCATTCGGGTTAACCAGCTTGCGGTAGGCCAGCAGTTCGAACGAGAAGACATCCACTTTTTCCTTGGTCTTGCGCCCTTCGCGGATCACGTTACGGAAATAGTGGTGTGCAAAACTCGGCTCGATACCGTTACTCGCATTATTGGCCAGCGACAGCGAAATCGTTCCGGTCGGCGCAATCGAACTGTGATGGGTGAAACGCGCGCCGACCTCGGCCAGCTCATCGACCAGGCCGGGCGCCTCGCTGGCGACACGCTGCATATAATGACTGTAACGTGCGTGCAGCACCTTGCCCTTGACCCGCGCGCCAGGCAGAAAACCGTCACGGCGCATCTCGGGACGCTTGCGCAGCATCTCCTCGGTTACCTCGAACTCCTCCTCCATCACCGGGGCTGCGCCCTTTTCCCTGGCAAGTTCGAGCGCCACCTGCCAGCCGGTCATGGCCAGTTCGCGGCTGACACGCTCGGTAAACTTCACCGAATCCGCCTCGCCGTATTTCATGCGCAGCATGGTGACGGTTGAACCCAGCCCGAGGAAACCCATGCCGTGACGTCGCTTGCGCATGATCTCGTCACGCTGCCCTGCAAGCGGCAGACCGTTGATCTCGACGACGTTATCCAGCATGCGGGTAAAGATGGCCACGACCTTTCGGAACTCGGCCCAGTCGAACTCGGCGTGCGCGGTAAACGGGTTGCGCACGAACTTGGTCAGGTTGACCGAACCGAGCAGGCAGGAACCGTAAGGCGGCAGCGGCTGTTCGCCGCACGGGTTGGTTGCGCGGATATTCTCGCAGAACCAGTTGTTATTCATTTCGTTGACCTTGTCGATCAGGATAAAACCCGGCTCGGCAAAGTCATAGGTGGAACTCATGATCATGTCCCACAGGCGGCGTGCACGAATCGTCTTGTAGATCCGGCAGGCGACCAGACCGGCATTATTGGTGACGTAGTCGCCCTTGTACGGCCACTCGCGCCAGACCACCTGCGCGGTATCGTTCAGGTCCACGCCTTCTTCCTGCTCCTGGCGGCTGATCGGGAACGCCAGTTGCCAGTCGGCATCCTGCTTGACGGCATCCATGAAGCCGGTCGTGATCAGCAGCGACAGGTTGAACTGGCGCAGGCGGCCGTCCTCGCGCTTGGCGCGGATAAAATCCGCAACATCCGGATGGCCAACATCGAAAGTTGCCATCTGGGCGCCGCGACGACCACCGGCCGAGGACACGGTGAAACACATCTTGTCGTAGATATCCATGAACGACAGCGGACCGGACGTGTAGGCGCCGGCGCCGGACACGTAGGCGCCTTTCGGGCGCAACGTGGAAAACTCGTAACCAATACCGCAACCCGCCTTCAGCGTCAGGCCCGCCTCGTGTACTTTCTCGAGAATATCGTTCATCGAATCGTGGACAATGCCGGAAACGGTACAGTTGATAGTCGAGGTGGCGGGCTTGTGTGCCTGCGCCCCGGCATTGGAGGTAATGCGTCCAGCCGGAATCGCGCCATGACGCAGCGCCCAGAGGAACTCCCGGTACCATGTCTCACGTGACTCAGGGGTCTCCTCAACATCGGCGAGCGCGCGTGCAACGCGCTGGTAGGTGCCGTCGATATCTTTATCGACCGGCGTGCCGTTCTTCGCCTTCAGGCGGTATTTCTTGTCCCAGATATCCTGCGACGCGGGCTGCAGCGGAATTTCGGCAACGCTGGTCGGGACTGCTTCGAGATGTGCGGTAGTGGTCATTCGTCCTGTATTCCTCCCTGTTTATATAACTTTTTTCTGACAGGATTACCTTGATTTCAGCCGGTTGCGGTGTAGATTCGGGCAGCAAGCCCTGATTCAGCTGAAACACAATATGTTGTGTTTGGAAGGCAAAGACTATGTAGACTGAAGTAGTCTGTCAAGTGAATTTTGCGGGCTTATATATATATTTAATTATCAATATGTTACAAGAATATAACAGGCGAAATAAGGCATCGAAATGGCGTTATTAAGCATAACAGATAACCACTATATATTGTGTTTCTTATATATGGAAATTACCCCGTTTCCGGGCAAAATTACACGGTAAAACTGTACGTTAGTCTAGTTTTCGGGCGGGTGATGCATCCCCGCGTGAGCACCATCGGTCTGCATCGCGGGGTGGGCATGATGCCCGTGACCGCCGGGCTTGGCAAGCAGCATGGCAATGCCCAGCAGCATGACGCTGAGTCCGGCCACGATTCGCACGCCGGGCTTTTGCAGGAGCCGGCCGAAACGCGTAACCGCCAGCCCCATGATCAGCATGGTCGGCAAGGTGCCGAGACCGAAGGCGAACATTATGGCGCCGCCACTGAGCGGGTCGGCGCTGGTCATCGCCAGGGCCAGCACGGCATAGACCATGCCGCAGGGCAACCAGCCCCAGACCATGCCAAGCAGCAGCGCCTGCCTGGCAGTACGGACCGGCATGACGCGCCGGCCAAGCGGCTCGATGTAACGCCATAGATACGTGCCGGCACGCTCCAGCCACAGCAGCGAGTGCCACCAGCCGGTCAGGTAGATACCAAACAGGACCATGATCACACCAGCCACCAGCTTGCCCAGCGGGAAACCGTCCATTACACCCGTTTTACCGAGATGCCAGGCAAAGGCGCCGGCGATCACACCGGCAAGCGTGTAACTGGCAATGCGACCGACATTATAGGCAAGCTGCGCCACCACGAAATGCCAGCGTGCCGCACGCAGCCTGTCCGACAAGCCGGAAGAGAGCGCGCCAACGATACCGCCACACATACCGGCACAGTGAGTTCCGCCAAGCAGACCGACGGTGAAGGCGGCGATAAGTGGTTCCAGGTTCATAGGTTGTTAATTTCGTCGTCAGTTAGAAGGCCGCCGGTTTCCTAAACCGCGGTCATTCCCGCGCAGGCGGGAATCCAGCCCATCTGTGTAATGCAGTTTTTGACTAATTGTGCCGGATGTTCGGTGTACTCATGATTGATTGGTTATTACGGAAATTTCATCAGGTGAAGTGCGCAAACAAGCAGTGACTCCGTCCAGGCTCGCTGTATGGGGTTTGTACGCATCTGGTAATCCGCGAATACGCTCAGGGCTGGATTCCCGCCTGCGCGGGAATGACGGGGAAATTCCAATCTCCGAAAATTTTAAATCACTCTGTAAAACGGCTATTCACCCGCAGAAAGAATAACCGGTTCGACAAGCGGCACCGTCATACTGCCCGAGAGGCGCCAGTCATCCGCCTCCAGTTGCAGGTACCAGCGACCCGGTCCGATCACCTGCACACCACCGCGGTAAGTCGTGGCCGCAATTGGCGTCAGGCGGATAACCTGGTCACGACCGGGCTGGGTCGGGTGCAAAACAGATAGGCGGATCTCCGCCGGCTGCAGCTCGCTATTTGACCCGAGCACCAGCTGCACGCGATTCTCCTGCATATCCAGAGTCAGCGAGGCCGTCAGGCCATACTGTACCGCCACCTCGTCGCGGGCGAGATCCCGGTTGATGGCCTTGCCGCGCTTGTAGTAGTCGTCGACGACCAGGCCGGTGCTGGTCGTGACAGCAAGGTAAATGGTAATCATGCCGCCAATAACGGCAGAGGCAGGAAACAGGATCAGCAGCCAGACCCAGGGCTCCCGGTACCAGCGAACCGTGGTACGACGATCATTTGTCATTGCAATACTCACTTCGGCCCCAGGAAACGTGCTTCTTCAACGACAGTCAACGCGCTGTTGCCATCAGCCACCAGCTCGAAGCTGATTTCGGTGCTGCGCATGTCCAGGTCGCCCTCCTCTACCTGCAGGCGGACCGGCAATTCCAGCACGCCGCCACTCGCAACCCTGATCTCCGGCATATCCATGTGCAGCCGCAGGCCTTCAATCCCGCTTACCTTGAGTGTGTAAGTATGCGCGACATTGTCCATGTTGAGAATCTTCAGTATATAGACGTTCTCAATCAGGCCTTCATTGGTCTCGCGATACAGCTGGTTACGATCACGAATGACATCAAGCCCCAGCGGCGTCCGGGTCATGACGGACCAGGCGAACAGGGCCATGATTGCCAGCAGAACAGCTGCGTAAATAACAATACGCGGCCGGATGAGGCGCGTCTTGCCACCCTTCATTTCATGTTCGGTGGTGTACTTGATCAACCCCTTGTCATAACCCATTTTGCCCATGACATCGTCACAGGCATCGATGCAGGCGGAACAGGCAATGCACTCGTACTGCAGCCCCTCGCGAATATCGATGCCGGTGGGGCAGACCTGCACACACAGGGTGCAGTCGATACAGTCGCCCAGTTGCAGTTCTTTCGGGTCTGCACTGCGTTTACGCGGTCCGCGCGGTTCGCCACGATTCGGAATATACGAAACAACCAGCGTGTCCTTGTCGAACATCGCACTCTGGAAGCGCGCATAGGGGCACATGTACTTGCACACCTGCTCGCGCATGTAACCGGCATTACCGTAGGTTGCAAAACCGTAGAAAATCACCCAGAAGGTTTCCCAGCCACCCAGCCTGAACTCAAGCAGACGACTGCCGAGCTCCAGGATCGGCGTGAAATAGCCCACAAAGGTAAATCCGGTCCAGGCCGCGAACGTAACCCACAAGAACTGCTTGGTGGCCTTGATGCGTAACTTGCGCGCATTCATCGGCTGCGCATCCAGCTTCTGTTGCTGCAAACGCGTGCCCTCGACCTTGCGCTCGATCCAGAGGAAGGCCTCGGTCCAGACTGTCTGCGGACAGGCATAACCGCACCAGACACGCCCGGCCAGCGCCGTCACGAAGAACAGCAACAGGCCGGCAATAATGAGCAGTGCAGCCAGGTAGATAAAGTCCTGTGGCCACAGCGTAATAAAGAAGATATGGAATTTACGTGCGGGCAGATCGAACAACAGCGCCTGGTGACCGTCCCACTGGATCCACGGCATGATGTAATAGATGCCGAGCAGGCTGAGTACGCCCAGCACACGCATGCGGGCAAACAGGCCGTGCACCTCACGCGGATATATTTTCTCCGCTTTTGCGTAGAGGGATTTTTCGACCTGGTCGTCGGAATTGCGGACGCCACCGGAGGTTGCCATACAGACCTCCTAACGCCTGCTGCGCATGCAATTGGTCATCGCAAAATAGAGCGTGCCGACACCGGAAACGGCTGACACGAACCAGAATGCGAGAAAACCAATTGAATATACCCCCAGTCGGCTGATGCCGGTCTCGTTACCGAACGGGTACAGATCGTCCGGGTCAAACGCAGAGAAGAACAGGCCGGTCGCGACAATAGCCACCAGGAACGACGGCCATAGTATCGCGATGCATTTTTGTGATCCTGGTACTTTTTCTTCAGCCATAACGCTTGCGTGAATGACACGGGTGCCCTGTGCTATTCCTCCATTGCCTGGCCGGTTTGCAGACTGTAGACATAGGCAGCCAGCAAGTGGCTCTTGTCCTCGCCGAGGAAATCACGGTGCGGCGGCATCTTTCCGATGCGACCCCTGGCGATACTTTCCATGACGCGCTCGCTCGTTCCGCCGTACAGCCATATATTGTCTGTCAGGTTCGGCGCGCCCAGCGCCTGGTTACCGGTACCGTCCATACCGTGGCAGGCGACACACAGTTGTGCGTATTTTTCCTTGCCACGCAGGGCGGCGGCATTATCTACATTGCGGCCACTGAGACTGAAGACGTATTCCGTCATGTCCGCCACACCTGCAGTTCCGCCCAACGCCGCCTCCCAGGCCGGCATCACGCCGTTGCGACCATCGAGGATGGTTTGTTCGATATGCGCAGGATCGCCACCGTATAACCAGTCATTATCACGCAGGTTCGGGAAGCCACGCGCGCCACGCGCATCCGAGCCATGACAGGTTGCGCAGTAGTTCACGAACAGGCGCTCACCCATGCTGCGTGCCTGTTCGTCATCAGCCACGGCGACGATATCCATGTCGCGGTATTTTTCGAACAGGGGCCCGTACAGGCCATCGGCCTTGTCCATTTCACGCTCGTATTGCCCGGTCGAGGTCCACTCCAGCATGCCGGCAAAGCTTCCCAGCCCCGGGTACAGGACAAGGTAGCCGATACTGAAGAACAGCGTGATGTAAAACATGTTCAGCCACCAGCGCGGCAGCGGGTTGTTCAGCTCAACCAGGTCCTCGTCCCAGACGTGGTCCATTTCCTTGCCTTCTTCATCCGGACTGATGTCGGTTGACAGCCAGCGAATCAGCATAAAACAACCGATGATCCCGGCAACAGTGGGGATAATGATGAACCAACTCCAGAAGCTGCTGGTGAAATCAGCCATGGGTTTTCTCCTCGGGCTTTTTATTAACCGGAATCATGTCATCTTCGGCAAAGGGGATATTCGCCGCTTCCTCGAAACGCTCCTTGCGCTTACCACTCCAGGCCCAGATAACAATGCCGAAGAACAGCACCATGACGACAACTGTCCAGATCGTCTGAATCAACGAATAATCCATAATCGTCTACCTCCGCGTCTTGATCGACGTACCCAGATCCTGCAGGTAGGCAATGATGGCGTCCATTTCGGTCTTGCCCTCGAGTGCCTGCGGTGCATTATTGATCTCGTCATCCGAATACGGCGCACCGAGCAGGCGCAGCACTTCCATCTTGCGGACGATATGCGTGGCATCAGCCGGCGTCGTTTCCAGCCACGGGTAACCCGGCATAATCGACTCCGGCACCACGTCACGCGGGTTGATCAGGTGCACACGATGCCACTCGTCACTGTAACGCTCGCCAACACGGTGCAGGTCCGGCCCGGTGCGTTTTGAACCCCACTGGAACGGCCGGTCATAGACAAATTCTCCGGCAACGGAATAGTGCCCGTAGCGCTCTGTTTCCGCCCTGAACGGACGAATCATCTGTGAGTGGCAGGTATAACAACCTTCACGCACGTAGATGTCGCGGCCAACGAGTCGTAACGGTGAATAAGGCTCCAGGCCGGCAACCGCCTCCGTGGTCGACTGCTGGAAAAACAGCGGGACAATCTGCACCAGGCCGCCGATCGAGACCACGATGATGATCAGCACGATCATCAGGCCGATATTTTTTTCGATTTTATCGTGTCCACTTGCCATGATCGTTCCTCCTAGTGGGCCGCGGCCGGTTCGGGAATTGCGCCAACCGCCGGTTCAGCACCCTTGATGGTCTTCCACAGGTTCCACGCCATCACCAGCGTGCCAAACAGGAAGAAGCCACCACCCAGGAAGCGCACGATATAGTAGGGATGCATCGCCTGCACCGACTCGACGAAGCTGTAGGTCAGCGTACCGTCCGCATTGGTGGCGCGCCACATCAGGCCCTGCATGATGCCGGCCACCCACATCGAGGCGATGTACAACACGATGCCGATGGTCGCCGTCCAGAAATGCACCTCGACCAGTTTCAGGCTGTACAGCTCACGACCAAACAGGCGCGGAACCAGGTAGTAGAGACTACCCATGGATATCAGCGCAACCCAGCCGAGCGCACCTGAATGCACATGACCGATGGTCCAGTCAGTGTAATGCGACAGTGCGTTCACGGTCTTGATGGCCATCATCGGACCCTCGAACGTTGACATGCCGTAGAAAGAAATCGACACAACCAACAGACGCAGGACCGGGTCTGTGCGCAGTTTTTCCCAGGCGCCGGATAAGGTCATGATGCCGTTGATCATGCCGCCCCAACTCGGTGCGAGCAGGATGAGCGACATAATCATGCCCAGTGACTGGGCCCAGTCCGGCAGTGCCGTGTAGTGCAGGTGGTGCGGACCGGCCCATATATAAGTGAAGATCAGCGCCCAGAAATGCACCACCGATAGCCGGTAGGAATACACCGGCCGGCCGGCCTGCTTGGGCACAAAGTAATACATCATGCCGAGGAAACCGGCGGTCAGGAAGAAGCCAACCGCGTTATGCCCATACCACCACTGGATCATGGCATCCTGCACACCCGCATAGGCGGAATAGGAATGCATCATGGAAACCGGCACAGCGGCACTGTTGAAGATATGCAGAATCGCGACAGTAAGGATGAATGCGCCAAAGAACCAGTTGGCAACATAGATGTGCCTGACGCGACGCTTCATGATGGTGCCGAAGAACACGACCGCGTAGGACACCCACACCAGCGCAATCAGGACATCGATCGGCCAGACCAGTTCGGCGTATTCCTTGCCCTGCGTGAAACCCAGCGGCAGGGAGATAGCAGCCAGCAGGATAATCAGCTGCCAGCCCCAGAAGGTGAATGCCGCCAGCGGACCGAATGCGAGTCGCACGTGACAGGTACGCTGCACCACGTAATAGGACGTTGCAAACAGGGCACAACCGCCGAATGCAAAAATCACGGCATTGGTATGCAGGGGCCGCAAGCGTCCGAAGGTCAACCAGGCGATATCGAAGTTCAGAACCGGCCACGCCAGCTGGGCAGCGATCAGCACACCGACTGCCATGCCGACAATGCCCCATATCACGGTCATGATCGAGAATTGCCTGACCACCGTGTAATTGTAAGTTTGCTGATCCGCCATGCCTGACTCCCTATTAATCTGTATTTAAAGCAGCAAGTTACGATAATTTAAAACTATAATGAAAATGTTATTTTTAACGGCTACTGCGTGAACTGCGGCTCCAGCCCCATACCCCAGAGCAGCGCCGTGGCGGCCAGTAATGCGACGAACGCGACCAGGCCAACCGCCAGAACCGCGCTGGAAAACAGGAAGCCGCGGTCTTCCGAAATCCCCATCATGATGGGCACACCGGTATATAACAGGTAAACGGTGTAGGCCAGCGCCGGTATTCCGACAATCAGGTTCACCCACAGCACCGGGTAGAGCTCCATCAGGCCGATAATAAACAAAGGGGTCGCCGTATAGGCGGCCAGCACCACGCATTTCGACAACGGCACTGCCGCACCATAGGTCTCGCCCATCCAGTGGATCATCCAGCCCAGCGAAAAGACACCGACCAGCATGGCGAAATAATAGAGGACGGCTATCAGCCCGGCGCTTTGCGTGGTGAGTTTGACCGGATCACCGACGCCGATCTGCCAGCCAAACTGCGTGGTGCCGATAAAACCGGAAATTGCGGGAATCGCGGCCAGTATCAGGACGTGGAAGGCATAACACTTGCCAATCGTGCATTCATCATCGCGAATGGATACCCATTCACGCTTCGGATTGACGAACAAACCCCAGACATGCTGTAGCACCATTGATCACGCTCCCCGTGTTTATGAGTGGCCGGATAAGCGTGAATCCCACCCGGCGTTACGCTGCAGTATTGACCAGTTAATCGACCTATTCAAGGCGCGCGTGCCAGAACTTCCTGCCAACACTGAACATGACAACCCACGAGTCATTATTGATGTTGTCTAAAGCAGGCAGCATCTGCATGGTACGCAGATGCAGGCATTGCCAGCAGGGACAGTCCGCCAGGGACGACGGCTTGTGTCAGTCAGACCTGCCGGGTTTCCATGACAGTCACCGGATCGTAACAATTCTGTCACGCAATTATTCTGGAAGCCGGTTTGGGTTGGTTTGACCTGCATCAATTAATACTAATATGCGGGAATAGTCATGCTTTAAGCTGGGCTGATACCCGGCTAGATGGTGCGGACACGCAGGAACGGCGACAGCAAGACAGCAAAGCGGCCGCGAATGGCAGTCAGTCAGGCACAGACATCAGGGAAGAGATCCGGCCTAATTAAACCGGGCCCGCCGGGAACGCGAGGGAAACGGCCCGAAATGGTCGCACTCGATAGCGTGCTTGATCTGCCAGCGGAGCAGTTACCGCCAGCAGGTAGCAATCGTGCCGTTTTGGGCAGATTTCTGGCCGGTATTGGTCAACTGCAGCCAGCCACAGGCATCGTTTGCCTGCGCGCCCACAGGCGTTGCCCGCAGCGTGTAAGTCGAGGCAGTGAATGCCTGCACAGACAGGTTGTAGGTCGCCGCCCCGCCGTCGATCGGACAGGTGCCGACAAACCCGCCACCCCCCACCAGGTCCGAATAGGTATTGTTTTGCGAAAGGTCGCGCTCCATCGCATTGGCCAGTTGCATCAGGCCACCCGCACACTCGGCGCGCTTGGTCCGCTGCACCTGTTTCGTATACGACGGGTAGCCAACCGCCACCAGAATGCCGAGGACGACAATCACGATCAGCAGCTCGATCAGGGTGACACCACGCTGTTTATTCATTCGGCGCTCCAGGTTTTGTCCAGATAGATTCATGATCTGATGACCACGCCTCAACGTCGAACCGGCCGATGCGAAGACAGGTAACCACTTGGCAGTATCCACACTTCCCGAACAATGGATCGGCCGGCAGCTGACGTGCTTATGCCCGCCTCTTTGCCGACATCCCGTTGCGACAGTGCACGGGATTTGCCGTTCGTTTCATGTACCCGGACGACATCGCCCAGGGGATACTGCATATCACCAAGGATCATGACACGCCGCTTTAAATCAATCGCGTCAATCGTTCCGGCATCATTGAAGCCTTGCGGGTAATTCTCCGGCAGCCGCGCGGCCAGTGAAGCCGTCATTGTCAGCCCCATAATCAACAGTGCGATCAGTCGTAAACTTTTCATATCGAAATCCTCGGTTCAGTCATAGCAGGTTGCCGGTTCATCGCGCGAGTTCCTCCCACGATAATCGCCCGGTATCAATACCGGAGACTTTCTCGATATCGTCGACCGTAATTGACGCACCATCGATTGACTCGGTGGTACTGGTATAGCGCTTGGTACCCAGCGTCACCGGCGAGGACGGCAAACCGCGCACCCTGGCGCCGGCAGCCGCTTCGCCGCTGATCTCATCCAGCGTACCCAGCAGGCCATCGCCATTCAGGTCGAAGGCCACGCTGTCGGGACGACCGCCATTGTTGATCTTGACGATCATCTGCCAGCCGCTGCCGCCGCTGCCGCACGGATCCGTCGTCGGTATGGCCGTGTTGAAGAACACATGATGGCCACGAACCACTGCGTCCGTCACCACGCGCTCGCCGGATGTCGGCAGGTCCATGTACCAGCCGTCATCGCCGCCGGCATAATCGACCGTATTGTTGGTCACGGTGCGCCCGGCGGCACCGCCGGTCGTTGTACCCGTGCCGATGGACTGGTCAACCAGGTCGGAATCGGTCAGGTCATCAGTGCCTGAATCCCACACGCCATAGAACGACTGGGTGGCCGTGCTGGCGTTGTCGCCGGTAGCGATATACTGGCCGGTACCAAACAAAACCAGCAGGTTGGGATCGTTCGTGTTTGTCGTCACCACATCGGGGTTCCTGACAATGACCGGCGCCGAGGTAATCGGCCTGCTGCTGCCGGCAATGAACAACGGCCTGGGCGTCGTGCCCGCCCTGTAGGCGACTTTCCAGTTACCCGGATTCGTACTGGACAGGTCGAACGCCCACATATTGCCAAACAGATCACCGGCATACGCCCGGTCCGCCACGCCGTCGCCGTTGGTATCGATCACCGCCGGTGTCGACAGGCCATTGCGCGTGGTGGTATTACCGACGCCGGTCGATATCTTGACGTAATCAGTAGACGACCAGGTGCCGTCCAGGCCCTCTTCCAGGTAAAGAATGAACAGTTTCGCCTCGCCACTGCCGGTGTCGTTATAGCCGTTACCAAAGATCACGGCCCATTT
>JAOULY010000228.1 GCA_029881775.1 Gammaproteobacteria bacterium | reverse complement strand
CGCTGGACTTTCCCGGAAGCTGTTTTCGGAATTTCACTAACAAACTCGATATATTTCGGTATCTTGAAGTTTGCCATATTTTTTCTGCAGTGTGCCTGTATTGAACGCATGTCCGGGGCATCATTCCGGGCTGGCACTATTACCACCTTGATTACATGCCCCAGCAATTCATCATTGACCCCGATGGCTACAGCTTCTTCAATACCATCCATTTCCAGGATGACTTCCTCGATCTCGGCAGGATTGATTCGGTGCGCACCTGACTTGATCATTTCCGACGACCGGCCCGAGATGTAGAGATATCCGTCCTCATCCTGGCAGGCGAGATCGCCGGTTCTCAACCAGCCATCACGCATGACTGTTTCACTCATCTCGGGATCCTTCCAGTAACCCATCATTATATTGGCGCCGCGTGCGCATATTTCCCCGATGACCCCCGGTGCCACCGCTTGGCCTTCCTGGTCAAAAACACCCAGCTCGACCCCCGGGATTGCTCTACCGACGGAGCCCGTCTTTTTATCAAGGTCTTCAGGCGGAAGATAGGAAAGCCGTGCCGAGGCCTCGGTCTGGCCGTACATCACAAAGAAACCTGCATGTGGTATGGCCTCGCGTATGCGCTTGATATTGGCGGGGGCCATCGCACCGCCTGCCTGTGTCAGGTAGCGCAGCGAGGATAGATCGTATTCACTCAATTTTGTCCTGTTCAGCAACAGGCTGTAGGTTGCCGGTACGCCTGAAAACCCGGTAACCCTTTCCTCCACCATGCGATCCAGCACAACATGCGGGTAAAGCAGGCTGTTCTCGAGCACGATACTCCCGCCTGCAGCCATATGGGTATGCAGAACCGAATTGCCGTAGGAATAGTAGAATGGCAGGATATTCATCACCCTGTCGTCCGGACCGATCCCGAGGTATTCGATAATCGACCGGGTATTTTCATACAGGTTCGTATGGCTCAGCATTACACCCTTCGGGTTTCCGGTGGTCCCCGAGGTATAAATAATTGCAGCAAGTGCTTCCTCGTCCCTGCTATCGACAGGATTAACCCGGGATGTGCTGTCACCGACCAGTTCAGTAAAGCTGATGTTTCCGGATGTCTGACTGTGTGGCTTGTCCTCGCCAACCTCGACCACCCGCAATGCATTCCCCAGCTCTTCTTGCAGTTGCCGGAATTGCGGGTGTGCGGACTCGGCAAACAGCCAGCTCGAATCACTGTGCTTTAGCCAGTTGGACAAGTCACGGAATTTGGTATCGGCATTTAGCGCAACGACACTGCCGCCAGCCGCCAAAATACCATAATAAATTGCGACATACTCCGGTGAATTTCTTACGAGTACGCCGACTCGATCGCCCCTTCCCAGTCCTTCACTGACCAGAAAGGCGGAAATCGCACCCACCCACTGTGCAAGTGTCTGGTAGCTTATTCTCCGCTTGGCATGAATAACCGCTTCCTTGTCCGGAAAACGGTTGGCAGATTCCAGGAACAGGTGAACTAGGGACTGGTGCATCCGGATAGCAGGCGATAGCAGCTAGGCAGTTGCAGACTGCTTGCGTTGCACGAAGGATGCAACACGTTCTACAGAGCCGAGGTTCTCCGGGATCATTTCCTTGTCCTCGACCTTGACCTCGAACTCGTCTTCTATGAAATAGATAAGTTCCATTATGCCGGTAGAATCCAGGATGCCTATCTCCAGGAACAAGTCCGTGTTTGACAGCTCTGACTCATCATCTGTAAACAGGTAGTTTTCCAGAATAAAACCTCGGACTTCTTTCTCAACATTCATTATTTATACCCCGGGAATATACATAGTCTCGACTTAATCGGACTAAACAGCCCATTATTTAATATTTGACTCGAAATTTTCAACAAAAAGACGGTGCCATACCTGGGTGGAAAGGATGCCCACGAGGGCCATATTGTCCTTGTACCCAATTGCTCTGCCGCGCTTGATCTTCCTGACCAGCATGGAAACCTTTGCTGGATTGAAGTAACCGGATCGTTTCAGGGCATCCTCACCCAGTGCTTCCTCGACGTAATCGTGTGTATCTCCGGAAAAGAATGCGGGAACATCCGGTGCCCGGTAGGGCTGCTTGTAGCGCTCCAGAATCGAAGCTGGCAGGTATTTCGCCATCGAGCGCTTCAGGATATATTTTTCGTTGAGGACCTTCATTTTGAGTCGGGGATGTATCCGGTTCGCAAACTCTATTACCCTATGATCAAGAAACGGGAACCGGCCTTCAACAGAGTTCATCATCAACATGCGATCGCCCTGGGAGGACAGCAGATACCCTCCCATCAGTGATTTTGCTTCGATATACTGGGCACGATTGAATGCATGCCATCGTCCGAGCCCTGCAGGCAAGGCAGATTCGATAGTCTCGACAGGATCATCAACAAGTGCAGATTTAACGTCGTCTGAATAGAATTCCTTGATTTTGGCTGTTGTTGTCCAGCGCGGGATATGCGAGAAACAGGGGGCGTCGGGGCGATCGATGCCGTTACCGAAGAAAGATTGAACATATGCATGTCCGCGACCATGGGACAGATCCAGATAAGGATAGAGTTTTTTCAGTAGTAGCGGTCGAAACTCTGAATTCCTGTCGCGTGCCCAGAACTGCCTGATTTTCGCTTCCTTGAAGATATCATAACCACCAAACACTTCATCGGCGCCCTCACCGGTCAATACAACCTTGTAGTTCCTGTCATGCACCAGCGCAGAAAGAATGCCCATTGGTACCGGTGCTGTGCGGAGAATGGAAGATTCAGTATGCCAGATAGAACGTTCAAAGTTTTCTGCGATATCGGAGTGCTGGCACTTGATGCTGCTGTGTTTCGCCCCCAGGTGCCGGATCAACTCCTGCTGGTAATCCGACTCATCAAGATTCTTGTCTTCGAAACCGAGCGAGAAGGTCCTTAATGGTACATCCCCATAATGGTGAATCAGCGAAACCAGAATCGAGGAATCCAGGCCACCCGACAAATAGGCCCCCACCGGAACATCAGAGCGCAGCCGCAGACGCGTGGCATCTATCAGTAGTTCGTGCAACTGGTCGGCAAGCTCTTCTTCAGAGGCTACGGTGAAATCGCCGTCCTCGGGAAATAACCAGTCCCAGTAAGCATGGATATCCAGGCGACCATTCTCGAATACAGCCATGTGCCCGGGAGGCAGTTCATTTACCTCCTTGAACAAAGTGCGTGGAGAGACGGGAGCCCAGAAAGTGAACAGCTGGTCGAGTCCCTGGAGGTCCATCTCCGGCGTTTCGCCAACCCCGCATAGAACCGCCTTGATTTCCGATCCGAAGATCAGCTTCGAGCCTTTCCGTGTATAGAACAGCGGCAGAATGCCGGGCCGGTCACGTAACAATACCAGTCTGCATCTTCTCTTGTCCCACAGGGCTATCGCAAACTGGCCGTTCAGGTATTGGGGGAATTCGTCCCCGTATTGCTCGTAAAGGTGAACGATTACTTCAGTATCGCTGTGCGTGTAGAAAACGTGCCCCTTGCTCTCCAGGTCCTTTCTCAGTTCTATGTAGTTGAAGATTTCGCCATTAAACACAACCCAGACAGAGCTGTCTTCGTTATGAACAGGCTGGCTACCCCCTTCCAGGTCAATAATACTCAGGCGCGCGTGGCCCAGGGTTGCGAGGCCATCGTCATACATACCAGTAGCATCCGGCCCGCGATGGTGCAGCAGGGAAACCATGCGCCCAACGGTATCGCGCGAATCCTGCGCACTCCCGTCAGTTGTCACAATCCCGGCTATGCCACACATGGTTCCTTCCTGAAATTCCGCTGGGATTTTAAAAAGACGCGCGATTGTATGCCCGTCATACGAGTTTTTGTGGCAACAGCTTGCTGCCAATCAGTCATTATCATCAATTCTGGAAACCTGTCTTATCCCCTGCGTCTGGCGGCAATTACTCACTCACCAGGTCGAGGTCGGTTAGAACATCCCAGGCGGTACCGAAACTGAAATCATCCATCAATCGCTTAAGCCTTGCTTCACATTTCTTCAGGTTATTATAGTGCCTGAAGCGTGACATCCGGCTGGCTGAAACCCTGGGTTGGTCAGGGTCGATCTCCCAGGGATGCAGATAAAAAATAAACGGCCTGTTTTTTCCGTTTATCTGCCCTAGACCCAGTTTGGTGACTATATAGGGGTAGAGCCTGAAGTAACCTCCACCGGCCACCGGAAGTCTGTAACCGAGTACCCTG
>JAOULY010000227.1 GCA_029881775.1 Gammaproteobacteria bacterium | reverse complement strand
CGCCCGACTCATCTCGTGTGCGCCGGCGTTAGTGGTCATAACGAGAATAACGTTGCGGAAATCTGCCTTGCGCCCGTTATTGTCTGTGAGCGTGCCGTGATCCATCACCTGCAACAACAGGTTAAACACATCCGGATGTGCCTTTTCGATTTCATCGAGCAACAGCACCACGTGCGGTGACTTGTTGATGGCCTCGGTCAGCAGGCCACCCTGGTCATAGCCGACATAACCCGGCGGCGCACCGATCAGTCGGGAAACAGTATGCCGTTCCATGTATTCGGACATGTCGAAGCGCACCAGTTCAACGCCGAGGATGCGTGCCAGTTGACGGGTCACCTCGGTCTTGCCGACACCGGTGGGTCCGGCAAACAGGAACGAACCGATTGGCCTGGCTTCGTTGCCGAGTCCGGAACGTGACATCTTGATGGCTGTTGCCAGGGTGTCGATGGCCTCGTCCTGTCCGTAGACCACCATCTTCAGGTCACGTTCAAGCGTGCGCAGGGTTTCCTTGTCGGACGCGGATACGGACTTCTCGGGTATGCGCGCCATCTGCGCAATGACATGTTCGATTTCAGCAACACCAATCGTTTTTTTCCGTTTCGACGGCGGGCGCAGGCGCTGGCCGGCACCGGCCTCGTCAATCACGTCCACCGCCTTGTCCGGCAGGTGACGATCATTGATATAGCGGTCAGCAAGCTCCGCCGCCATGCGCAGGGCGTGCGCGGAATACTTGACCTTGTGATGTTCCTCGAAACGGGGTTTCAGGCCTTTCAGGATGGTGATGGTTTCTTCCACCGTGGGCTCGGTAACATCGATTTTCTGAAAACGCCGTGACAGTGCATGGTCCTTTTCGAAGATGCCGCGATATTCCTGGAACGTGGTGGAACCGATACATTTCAGCTCACCCGAGGCCAGCATCGGCTTGATCAGATTGGATGCGTCCATGACACCGCCGGATGCCGCGCCGGCACCGATCATGGTGTGTATCTCATCGATAAACAGGATGGCGCCCTCCTCGTTTTTCAACTGCCCGAGGACCGCCTTGAAGCGTTTCTCGAAATCACCGCGGTATTTCGTGCCGGCGACCAGTGAGCCCAGGTCGAGCGAATAAATCGTGCTGTTAAGCAGCACATCCGGCACCTCGCCCTCGACGATCATCTTGGCCAGGCCTTCTGCCAGCGCGGTCTTGCCGACACCGGCCTCGCCGACAAATAACGGGTTATTTTTGCGGCGCCGGCACAGTATCTGTACGGTACGCTGGATTTCTGCACGACGGCCGATCAACGGGTCGATCTTGCCCTGCGCGGCCTGCTCATTCAGGTTGGTCGCAAAGGTTTCCAGTGGCTGCTTGGCGGTGCTGTCCGGCGCATCCGGTTCAACGCCGCCTTCAAGATTTTCTTCCGGCTGATCGGTGGTCTTGGAGATACCGTGCGAAATGTAGTTGATGACGTCGAGGCGCGTTATATCAAGCCTGTTGAGGAAATAAACTGCCTGCGATTCCTGCTCGCTGAATATCGCGACCAGCACATTGGCGCCGGTCACCTCGTTCTTGTCAGAGGATTGCACATGGAATACGGCCCGCTGCAGCACGCGCTGGAAGCCGAGTGTGGGCTGTGTTTCTCGGGTATCGTCTGTTGACAGGCGCGGCGTCGTTTCATCTAGGAAGGTGCTGACATCGTGCTTGAGTTGTTCGAGATTGCCGCCGCAGGCGCGCAGCACTTCAACGGCCGATGGATTGCCAAGCAAGGCGTAAAGCAAGTGTTCCACGGTCATGAATTCATGATTCTTCTCGCGTGCTTCCTTGAAGGCGAGGTTTAGCGTGAACTCGAGTTCCTTGCTCAACATGTCTCTGCTCCTGTATCTAAGCCTCTTCCATACTGCACATCAGCGGGTGCTGGTGTTGCTGCGCATATTCACTGACCTGTGCGACTTTCGTTTCCGCGATCTCGTAGGTATAGACACCGCAGATCCCCTTACCGTTGCTATGCACCTGCAACATGACGCGAGTTGCCTTTTCGCGGTCCATGCCAAACAGCTGTTCCAGTAGCGTTACAACGAATTCCATTGGCGTGAAATCGTCGTTCAGCAGGAACACCTTGTACATGGACGGCTCCTTGAGCTTTGGCCTGGCCTCCTCGAGCGCCAGCCCGCCGTCGTCACGATGTTCGTTTATATTGCCCATAAAACTGATTGTCAGATAAAACCCGCTTACAAGAAATCCCTGCCTGACAATATTTTACCACTTGTTTCATGAACATACATGCCAAATTACGCCGGCATCCGGTATTGCGGTGGATGCCTCCGGCGCTCAGCCACAAAATTAAAATCGGCAAATAAGGGGCATTCTTGACAATTCAGGCCCCGATCAGGCTTGCGGCCAGGCATAAAAAAAGCCCCTGCCGGGGCAGGGGCTTTCATACTGCAGCTACTCGCCCTTCAGGGCAGCAGTTTTACGGCTTCTCACCAGCGGCCTGGATCAGCGCCTCTTCGACGGCACCCGGGGAACACATGATGCTCATGAAGGTTCCACCGGTTTCGCTGGCAACCATTGGCAGGTGCGGCCAGTTGATAGCGATACGGAAGCGTGCATACAGGGCGCGCGCCACGCCGTCAGTCACAACAATTTCGTAAGGCAGATGCGCAGATGAACGCGGTGTTCCCTTGTCGATGCGGCTCATGATGAATTCGTCACCGCTGCAATCGTCGGCGTCAGCACCGGCCAGCGCAACACCGAACACGGTCTCGTCCTTGCCGGGGATATCGACACGGTAGACCTTGCTGGCACCACCGGCACCGGCAGCCAGGGAGTCTTCAACCTTCTTTACGGCCTCTGCCTGGCTGTCGTACTCGGCCAGCTCACTTGGGTCGTCGAAGTACTCCATCATGACAGTGTAGTGATACTTGCGCATGTCATCGGCAGTCAGCTGCTTGTCGCCGGTACCGAACTCTTCCTGGGCACCCAGTGCACTTTCCAGACTGGCACGGATGTCGGCCATATCGACCGCCATACGGTAGGCAGCTGCCATGTAAACCGGGTTGGTGTAAACGACTTCCGTGTTGTCACCATTTTTGGTGACGGATACACGGCTGATGGCGCCATAACCGCCAAATTCAGACTTCGCGGCGTGGCCCTTCTGAGCATCGTTTGTGACGATAATAATATTCGTGTCGGCGTAAGGTGAGTATTCACCGACGACTTCAAAGCCACCGGCAGTCAGTTTTGACTTGACCTCGGCAGAAACGGATGCAACATCGCCCCCGGATGTGCCTGCCAGTACAAATGGTTTGATTACTTCAGCCAGGGCAGCGCCCGTGGATACCGCCAATATGAGTCCCGTTATCAGGGTTTTTCTTAGCAAGCCAGTCATTAACAGTTCCTCCAAGAACACTTTTGTTAAATAGTTCGTATTTGTTTATCTTTACGCTGATGCTGTGAGATATTACCTCAACATTGAGCAATAACTTCAACCGCATAAACGCGTTGCTGAGTATATGGGAAACCCCCATATAGTGCGAGCGCCAATAATTTAACACGAACACCGCGAATTAGGACTCACCAGCGGTGTAAAAGTTTTACCGAATTCCCACAGGAAACAAATTTGTAACTCTCTGAAAGCAATGAACTTGATTTGGACACCCCGCATGACGGTTGCAGCCGTCGCCGAACAGGACGGCCATTTCCTGCTGGTGCAGGAGCGCAGTGGCGGTCGTGTTGTCTTTAACCAGCCGGCCGGTCACCTCGAGGACAACGAGAGCCTCATTGATGCCGTTGTGCGCGAGACGCTGGAAGAAACTGCCTGGCACTTTGCACCCACCTCGATTACCGGCGTTTACCGCTGGCGCCATCCGGTTTCGCAACACACCTACATGCGTGTCACCTTTGCCGGCCACCTTGAAGAGCACCTGGCTGAGCAGGCGCTTGACCCTGATATTGAACAGGTCGTGTGGATGAGTATTGAAGAAATCAGGCGACGCCGTGAGCAGTTACGCAGCCCAATGGTGCTTCGCAATATCGAGGATTATCTCATGGGTGCAGCCTACCCCCTGTCACTGCTGGCCGACGTCGAGTAAACGATGAGTAACATTGTTGTCGGCTTGTCCGGCGGGGTCGATTCAGCCGTCGCCGCCCGGTTGCTGATTGATCAGGGACACACAGTCTCCGCCGTGTTCATGAAAAACTGGGACGAAGACGATGCCGACGATTATTGTCCGGCCGAGGCTGATCTG
>JAOULY010000226.1 GCA_029881775.1 Gammaproteobacteria bacterium | reverse complement strand
GGTCCCAAGGGCCTGCAGGCAGCTAACGTTACCTAGCACGACCTGGTCGGATTATCCGATTCAAGAACCCCGCTTCGGCGGGGTTTTTTTGTTTATGGGATGGGGGATGTGGTTTTGGGTTGGCTGCGTCTGTTGTTTTATTGTGGCTGTGAGGTGTGGCTGCAGGGCTGTTCGCGGACGGCGTCCGCTCCTACGGCGGTTGTTGTTGTGGGGGTGGTTCGCGGACGCGGTCCGCTCCTACGGCGGTTGTTGTTGGGGTGATGGGTATATCGATCGCGCCTGTGAGGCGCTCCTACGGGACTTTTTGCGGATGGCGTCTGCTTCAGCGGTGGTTGTTGTGGGGGTGGTTCGCGGACGGCGTCCGCTCCTACGGCGGTTGTTGTTGTTGGGGTGGGTATGTTTATCGTGACTGTGAGGTGCGCCTACGGGACTGTTTGCGGATGGCGTCTGCTTCTGCGAGTGTGTGGGGTATTTGGGTTGGGGGTGTGTTTTTTGGCTGATTGCTGCTTAGAAATCATTTCTTGAACATTTGATCTAGTTGCTTGCGTAGTTCGTCTTCGGCGGTTTGGGTTTCTGCGGTGGCTGTTGGGGACTCATTGCCGAACAGGGCATCGAGTTGTTTGGCCGATTCGGCGGCCGGGTCCGGGGCCGCGGTGAAGGCTTGCGGGTTGATCTGGAAATAGCCGCAGAAATTGGCGCGCTGCTTGTCAGAGACGAGGTCGGCGACCGGTTCCCGGCATTGCTGCGCCTGGGTGGTATCGAAGAACGTGCACATACGGCATACGTGTAGCTGCGCGTGGCAGTTTGGGCATTCTTCGTGGCGTGGTAGTGGGAGTAGCAGGTCCTGCAGGGTGGCTCCGCATTTCCAGCATGTGTATGTTTCTGTCATTGGGGTGGCCTGGGTGGTGGTTTTGTTTGGGTGATTTGTGGGTTGTTATATTTGCATAGAAATGTGGTGTGGTGTTAGTTGGGGGTGTTTTGGGAAAACCCTTCGCGGACGCGGTCCGCTCCTACAGGGGTAATGGTCTGGCGATGAGGGTATTTTGATCGCGCCTGCAAGGCGCTCCTACGGCAATAGACACACTTGTAGATGCGCCTTGCAGGCGCGATATATTTATAAATTATTTGCGGACGGCGTCCGCTCCGATTGTTTGATTGTGCCGGCAGCTAGTTTTTTATTCCCTCTCCCTGGCCCTCTCCCGGGGGGAGAGGGGATGCCCGGACTATGCGGTTGTGGTCTGTTCCTGCATGCGAAAACGTCGATTGCTCAGCCGGGATTGAGGTTACGTCTTACAGCTGTTTACCGCCTGCCGGCAGATACTGACGGCTGGCTCACCAGGACTCCCGGATATTTTCGTGAAAATTCTGCTTGTTTCGCTCTTGATAATGTTATCGCTGTCCGATAACCTGATAATACATGATTGAGTCGTTCGGGAACCGGCTGGCGGAGGACCTGTATTTTGACCGTCACTCCCGGGCCACGCGTGCATTTGTGCCGGAACTGAGGCGCCGGGTGCGGCGTAAGTTGCTGTACTTGCATGATGCTGTCGAGTTGCGCGATCTACGCGTGCCACCCGGCAATCGGCTGGAGGCACTCAAGGGTGCGCACAAGGGCAAACATTCAATCCGGATTAACGAGCAATGGCGGATTGTATTTCGCTGGCAAAATGGCAATGCCTTTGATGTTGAAGTGATGGATTATCATTGATCAGGATCGTTACATGAAACAACCAGTCAATCCCTTTCACCCTGGCGAGATTCTGCTGGAAGAGTTTTTGCAGCCGGCCGGGATTACCCAGACGGCCTTTGCCGGGCAGCTGGGCTGGACGCGTGCGCGTTTGAATGAACTGATCAAGGGCAAGCGCGGGATTACGGCGGAGTCTGCACTGGACCTGGCAGAGGCGCTGGGCACTTCGGCGAAGTTGTGGATGAACCTGCAGGCTACGTTTGACCTTGATCAGGCGGTAAAGCGGCGGGCCGTTGCGTAGTTTTGTTGTGGTTGCCTGGTGTTTGTTGGTTGGAATCCTGTTTTATAGATATTCCCTCTCCCTGGCCCTCTCGGCAACTGCTCCTGCGTTGCTCTACCTCCTGCATGGCCCAGGCCAGCCTCTCGACAGGTTCCCTGTCTCACCTCCTCCCTGCAGTCGTCCCGGAGGGAGAGGGGATGGATGATTTTGACTTGAGTTTTATTCGTGACGTGGGGCGCTGCTGCAGTACGCGTATATAATCGGGTTGTGCTGGTAATCCAGGGATGCAGATGATGGATAGCTTGAGACAGAGGTTGTTTGGCGCGTTGTTGGTGCTGGTGGTTGGTTCGGTGTTGTGTGTACCGGCTGCTGTGGCGCGTGATGCTAAAGAGGATTATGGCCTGACTACCAGTGACGCCATGGTGATTGATGCGTTGATTATTCGGCCGGTGATGGTGGTGGTGACGGCGGTGGGGGTGGTTGCGTTTGTGGCGTCCCTGCCCTTCACCGTGCTGAGTGGTTCGGTGGGTAAGGCGGGTAACGCGATGGTGGTGGAGCCGGCGGCGTATACGTTTACGCGGCCGTTGGGGGAGTTTGATTGAAGCGCGGTTGTGAGGTGCTCCTACAGAGCTCTTCGCGGACGCGGTCCGCTCCTACAGGGGTAATGGCCGCGCGATGAGGGTATTTTGATCGCGCCTGCAAGGCGCTCCTACGGCAATAGACACACCTGTAGGAGCGCCTTGCAGGCGCGATATATTTATAAATTATTTGCGGACGGCGTCCGCTCCTACAAGGGGGGACGGTTTTTTTATATGCTCTCTCCAGGGGTAGCGGGGACATAATCAAATGCCGCCGAATACATTTACCGTAAAGATGTATCTGGCCGCTCTTACCTCACTGAAGCACAATCACGCTCTTATTTTACCGGGCCCAGGGCTGTCACAGATGCTAATAATTCCTCTGTTACATTAATTAATTCCTGAAGTAACTGTGGAGTGATTTCCAGATGTCCTTCGTACTCGGCCAGGTTACGTTGTTTATGGCATTTATCAAGCACACGCCATTTAGCGTTCTCCAACCCAACCGTATGCTGTAAACACTGGAAGACCAAATAGCGATTTTTAGATCGGTACCCGTGCCAGCGCATGGCCGCCAGGGCCAAAGCATGGGCTGCACTATACGCCAGGGAAAAACGGCCGCCCTCGGACAACCCTTCTACTCCGGCATCCTGTAGTCGACTTTTTGCTGCCCCCAACATGCCATCAAACTCGGTCTGATCGGGTGGCTCTACTTTTAGTTGTTTAATTCTTGTTAGATTTTCAAGTTCATCCGATGTCATCCTCGCTTCCTTTAACCCACAACTTTGGCTGCTCCATCACCCTGCATAAAAATGCATTTCTCTCATGCACCTTGTCTTTGATTTGCTCTATTGTATAGATGGAGGGGTTAATTGGCCGATCAAGTAACTGCTCGGCATCCGCAAGAATCTTCATCAAATCGGTGTAGGCCAGGGACTCTGTTACGACCAGTAAATCAATATCACTGCTAGCGCTATCCTCACCTTTCGCTATCGAGCCATAAACAAATGCCCAGTTAACCTGGTCATCCACTTGCGCCAGCGCCGCCCTGATTACATCTGCAATGCCAAATGTCTTTCTGACAATACCCACCAATTCTCTATAGACAGGATTATCAGGGTTGGCCCGGTAGTGATGTTGATTTCCCTCACGGGAGGCCACCAGCAAGCCGGCAGAAACCAGCCGGCTCAGTTCACGACTAATCGTACCCCGCCCCATGTCAGCCCAACGCACGATTTCGTTGGTATAAAAACTCCTGTCAGGCTTACCGTAAAGTAAACCCAGCACTCGCTGTTGTGTTTTGGTGAACAAGGCGTCACCAATGGCAGTCGCTGGCATATCAACACCTGGATTAAAGACCCATATTGGGTACTATAGACCCCATTTTGGGTCTTTTCAAGTGTTAGGCATATTGGGGATCACGGTTGATTTGATCGCGCCTGCAAGGCGCTCCTACAGGTGTATCTATTAGTGTAGGAGCGCCTGCCCGGCGCGAATCATTTATAAAATATTCGCGGACAGCGTCCGCTCCTACAGCGGTCCGGTGAACCGCGAGGGTATCTATAACGCTGTAGGAGCGCCTGCCCGGCGCGAATTCATTTATATAATATTCGCGGACAGCGTCCGCTCCTACAGCGGTCCGGTGAATCACGCGGGTATCTATAACGCTGTAGGAGCGCCTGCCCGGC
>JAOULY010000225.1 GCA_029881775.1 Gammaproteobacteria bacterium | reverse complement strand
TTCAGGTCCGATTTCGAGGATGGCACGCTGGAACAGTACCTGATGAGTTCGCACCCGGTATCGGTGCTGGTGCTGGCCAAGGTCATCGCCCACTGGCTGGTGACCGGCCTGCCCCTGCTGGTTATCTCGCCCCTGCTCGGCATCCTGCTCGGCTTGCCGGTGACCGGTATAAAAACCCTGTTCATTACCCTGTTACTGGGTACGCCGGTACTGAGCCTCATCGGCTCGGTGGGCGTGGCACTGACGGTCGGACTGCGCAAGGGTGGCATGATCCTGTCGCTGCTCGTGTTACCCTTGTACATACCTTTATTGATATTTGCATCGAGCGCGGTTGACTCTGCGGCCGCCGGTCTGCCGGTAACCGCTCACCTGTCACTGATTGCGGCCCTGCTGGTACTGGCACTGAGCCTTTCGCCATTCGCCACGGCGGCCGCACTGCGCGTGAGTTTGAGCTGACATGTTTAATAATTTCTTTCACAAGCTGGCCTCACCCAAACATTTCTACCGGATTGCCGGCAACCTGATCCCGTGGCTGGCGGGCGCCTGCCTGCTGCTGGTACTGGCCGGACTGTACTACGGCCTGCTGGTCGCACCGCCCGATTACCAGCAAGGCGACAGCTACCGCATCATGTTCATTCACGTGCCGGCCGCCTGGATGTCACTCTTTATTTACGTCGTCATGGCCGTCGCCGGCGCCATCGGCCTGATCTGGCGCATGAAGCTGGCCGAGGTCATGCTCATCAGCAGCGCACCCATCGGTGCGTCGTTTACCTTCCTGGCACTGGTCACCGGTTCGATCTGGGGCAAGCCGATGTGGGGCACCTGGTGGGTGTGGGACGCGCGCCTGACCTCGGAACTGATATTGCTGTTCCTGTACCTCGGCGTGATAGCGCTGCACAGCGCCATCGATGACCGGCGAATCGCCGCGCGTGCCGTGGCAATCCTCGCACTGGTCGGCGTCATTAATGTCCCGATCATTCATTACTCGGTTGAGTGGTGGAACACCCTGCACCAGGGACCCACCGTTACCAAGTTCGACAAGCCTTCCATTCACCTGAGCATGCTGATCCCGCTGTTGCTGATGGCCGTGGCCTTCAAGCTCTATTACGCATTCGTCGTCCTGATGCGCGCCCGCTGTGAGGTGCTGGAGCGCGAGCGTAATGCCGGCTGGGTCAGGGAACTCGCGGAGGAAAAATGAATCTGACTGAATTCCTGCACATGGGCGGCTACGGGTTCTACGTATGGACCTCCTATGGCATCAGCCTGCTGGTGCTGCTAGTTAACATCATCGTACCGGCCAGGCAGAAAACGAAACTTTTAGCAGACATCGCACGCAAGGCACGGCGTGCGCGGAGTACATCATGACACCCAAACGCAAACAGCGACTGTTGCTCATTGCGGGCATGGTCATCGGCGTCGGCATCGCCACCGGCTTTGCCCTGAAGGCCTTTAACGAGAACCTCATGTTCTTCTACACACCGACCGCGGTGGCCGCGGGTGAAGCGCCGGCCAACCACCTGATCCGGGTCGGCGGACTGGTCACGACCGGCAGCGTCAAGCGCCTGCCTGACGGACTGACGGTCAGCTTCGACCTGACCGACAACCAGGACACCATCAGGGTGCAATACACCGGCATCCTCCCTGACCTGTTCCGCGAGGGCCAGGGCATCGTGGCACATGGCAAACTGCAGGGCGACAACCTGTTCGTTGCCGACGAGGTGCTTGCCAAGCATGACGAGAACTACATGCCACCGGAAGTGGCCGATGCGCTCAAGACCGCACACGAGGAAGGCAGCAGCAAACAAACGGGCAGTCCTTACTAAACGTGAACAACGGATCCAACAATTCAACGCATGCGTTCCCTCGCCCAGCGGGTGAAGCACAGGGAGCAATTACCAGGAACCGTTACAGGATCCCCGGCCCCTCGCTTCGCTCTCCCCAACCCTCTCCCGGAGGGAGAGGGGGCAAACCAGGAAAGTACTGACGTGATCCCCGGACCCGGTCACTTTGTATTGATCAAGGCACCGCACCTGTCGACTGAATACACGGAACAAACATGAAAACCACGCTCATAAACACAGCGAGCACATCCCCTCTCCTTTATGCCCGTTCTTTGGGTGCTGCGGGAGAGGGCCAGGGAGAGGGAATAATTATCGAGACTCATAATCTAACCCCATCTCCGCCAACCCTCTCCCGGCAGGAGAAGGAGTACAAGAGGCAATCACTGACATGATTCCTGAACTCGGACATTTTGCACTGATACTGGCGCTGTGCCTGTCACTGGTCCTCGCTGTCATGCCGATGGCCGGCAGCCTCGTCAACATCCCGCGCTGGGTAGCCATGGCGAAGCCGGCCGCGTGGGGACAATTTTTCTTTATCTCGATCGCGTTCGCCTGCCTGGTCAATGCCTTTCTTGCCAACGATTTCTCGGTTGCCTACGTGGCACAGAACGGCAACAGCCAGCTGCCTATCATGTACAAGGTCTCGGCCGTCTGGGGTGCGCATGAGGGATCGCTGTTATTGTGGGCGCTCGCCCTGTCCGGCTGGACCATTGCCGTCGCCACGTTCTCGCGCAACCTGCCGGCCGACATGCTGGCGCGCGTGCTGTCCGTAATGGGGATGGTGAGCATCGGCTTCATATCGTTCATGCTGTTCACATCCAATCCGTTTGACCGTGTATTCCCGGTGCCGCTCGAGGGTGGCGATCTCAACCCGTTGTTACAGGACTTTGGACTCGCCATTCACCCGCCGATGCTTTACATGGGCTACGTCGGCCTGTCGGTTGCCTTCAGTTTCGCCATTGCCGCGCTCATCGGCGGCAAGCTGGATGCCACCTGGGCGCGCTGGTCGCGACCGTGGACCACGATTGCCTGGGTATTCCTGACCATCGGTATCACACTCGGCAGCTGGTGGGCCTACTACGAACTCGGCTGGGGCGGCTGGTGGTTCTGGGACCCGGTCGAAAATGCATCGTTCATGCCCTGGCTGGTTGCCACCGCGTTAATCCATTCACTGGCCGTAACCGAGAAACGCGGCGCCTTCAAACGCTGGACAGTACTGCTGTCACTGCTGGCCTTCTCGCTCAGCCTGCTCGGCACATTCCTGGTTCGCTCCGGGGTACTGACCTCGGTACATTCATTCGCCGCCGATCCGGCGCGCGGCCTGTTTATCCTGGTATTCCTGTGCATCGTTATCGGTGGGTCGCTCATGCTGTACACATGGCGCGCACCGGAGGTCACCAGCGGCGGCCGCTTCTCCTCGTTATCACGGGAGACTCTGTTGCTTGGCAACAACCTGCTGCTGGTGGTGATCACGGCCTTTATCCTGCTTGGCACACTGGCTCCGCTTATTTACGATGCCATGGGCTGGGGCAAGATCTCGGTTGGCTTCCCCTGGTTCAACCGGATGTTCGTCATCTTTACACCACTCATGGTCATCCTGATGGGCCTCGGCCCGATGGCCCGCTGGAAACACCAGGCGCCCGGCGACCTGCTGCGCACCTACCGTGTCGCACTCATTGCCAGTGTCGCCGCCGGCGTGCTGTTTGCCTTGCCGGTACTGCACGAAGGTTCACCCTGGGCGGGACTAGCCGTCCTGTTGTCGGTCTGGCTGGTGTCATCGCTGCTATTGAGTCTGCGTCAGCGCTTCCGTAACCGCGCCAGCCTGCAAACCCTGTTGAAGAATCCCGCCGCACGCGGCAACGGCAGTTATTTCGGCATGCTCATCGCACACCTGGGTGTCGCTGTTTTCATCATTGGCGTGACCTTCGTGACACTGTTTGAAGAAGAGCAGGATATCCGCATGTCACCGGGCCAGTCAGTTGAGATGGCCGGCTACACGTTCCGCTTCGACGGTGTGCGCAAGGTGCAAGGGCCGAACTACCGGGCGGACCAGGGCACCATTGTGGTGACGCAGGACGGCAAGACCATCACCGAACTCAAGCCCGAGAAACGCACCTACCTCGTGCAGAGCAAGCCGATGACCGAGGCCGGCATCGATGCCGGCCTGATGCGAGATATCTACGTCTCGCTCGGCGAGGGACTGGGTAACGGTGACTGGAGTCTGCGCCTGTACTACAAACCGTTTGTCCGCTGGATCTGGCTCGGCGGTCTGATGATTGCGCTTGGCGGCATATTTGCCGCACTGGACCGGCGTTACCGTATCGGCATGCGTGTACGTGCCCGTTCCGCTGCCGGCAATACGCTCACACGGGAAGCCGCTAACTGATGATGCGAT
>JAOULY010000224.1 GCA_029881775.1 Gammaproteobacteria bacterium | reverse complement strand
GATCCTTGCCGAGGTTACCAACCAGAATCACCTTGTTTACTCCTCGCGCCATGTTGTTCTCCTATATATAAGTGGTTTCGATCGGGTTACGTCACCGGCGCTCGAAACCGGTTGGTAGGCTGCTGGGGCTATTTTATGCGATGGCAGGCACGGCATCCATGATAATCGCTGCGGACAATACCCATCGGGATGTAAGGGATCGCTGTCATCCGTGGTCGGTATCAGGGCAGGCTCGACTCGTCGAAGTGTTGCTGGTCGACTTTCAGGTAGGCCACACCCTCCTCGGCCACTACCACGACCTCGGCCACACCGGCCAGCGCCCGCAGCTGCGCAGCCAGTGCCTCGCCGTCACCGACCGGCCGCCCCGCCGGGCGATAGACGTAATTACTGAGCTTCGCCGGCACCACCATGCCACGCGCCAGCAGCAACCAGGCCAGCACGGCAAGCGCGGCGCACAGGAAAAAGGCATGCAGCCCGAACTGCCCATGCAGCCAGCCCGCCACGACACTGCCAACAAACGCGCCCATGAACTGCGAACTGGAGTAAAACCCCATGGCGGTCCCGCGGCAATCGGCCGGCGCCACGCGCGAAACCAGTGACGGCAACATGGCCTCCAGCAGGTTAAATGCCGTAAAAAACACCAGCAACAGGGCAACCGCGGCAACCAGCGATACCGGTAATGCGTACATCCCGACCAGCGCCAGCAGCAGCAATGAAATCGCGGTCAGGAATACTGCACGCGTATAACCGCGGCGATCGGCCATGAAAATGAACGGGATCATCAGGACAACCGAGCACAGCAGGACCGGCAGGTAAATTTTCCAGTGATCGGCGGCCAGCACAGCTGCCTCGTCACGCAGCACCAGCGGCAACACGACGAACGTACCCATCAGCACCGCGTGCAATATAAAGATGCCCGCATCAAGGCGCAGCAACTGCCCGTGCGCAAGAATGCGGCCAAACTGGGCAGGGATCGCCTCGGCCTCGCGATGAATATGCAGCTCGACCGGCCGCGGCACAATGAACATGACGACAAGTATGCCGCCGATCGCCAGCACGGCGGTCAGGGCGAAAATCCCGGGTACCCCGACAATGTTATTCAACACCGGACCGAGTATCAGTGCCAGCGCAAACGCCAGGCCGATACTCATGCCGATCAACGCCATGGCCTTGGTGCGATGCTGTTCGCGTGTCAGGTCCGCCGCCAGCGCCATGATGGCCGCAGCAATGGCGCCGGCACCCTGCAGGGCGCGCCCGGCGATAATCAGCCAGATGGAATCGGCCAGCGCCGCCACCACGCTACCGAGTGCAAACACCAGCAACCCGCCGATAATCACGGGCTTGCGGCCGATCCGGTCAGACAACAGTCCGGCCGGGATCTGCAACAGTGCCTGGGTGACGCCATAGACACCGATCGCCAGCCCGGTCAGCGCCGGGGTCACGCCGTCAAGATCGGCGGCATACAGGGCAAAAACCGGCAATATCATGAACAGCCCCAGCATGCGCAGGGCATAAATACCTGAAAGAGAAAGGGCTGCCCGCAGCTCGGTGCGACTCATCCCCGGCCCCGGGACCCCTGCCTGGCTCACTTTTTCTGACGTCCTTTTGGCTGTAGCTCGGAAAACGCCGTATATTAACAGGTTGGCTGGCCAGGCACAGAGCGTAATGGACACGATACATATACGGGGTGCCCGCACCCACAACCTCAAGAATATTGATATCGATCTGCCACGTGACCGGCTGATCGTGGTGACCGGCCTGTCCGGTTCCGGCAAGTCTTCACTGGCCTTCGATACTATTTATGCCGAGGGCCAGCGCCGCTACGTCGAGTCGCTGTCAGCCTACGCACGCCAGTTCCTGTCGATGATGGAAAAGCCGGACGTCGATCATATCGAGGGGCTGTCACCGGCGATTTCAATCGAACAGAAATCGACGTCGCACAATCCGCGCTCCACGGTCGGCACCATCACCGAGATCTACGATTACCTGCGCCTGTTGTTCGCGCGCACCGGCACACCGCACTGCCCGCAGCACGACACCGTGCTGGAAGCACAAACCGTCAGCCAGATGGTCGACCATGTACTGGCGTTGCCGGAAGGCAGCCGCCTGTACCTGCTCGCACCGGTGGTGGACGCGCGCAAGGGTGAACATATCCAGGTACTCGAAGACCTGCGCGCCCAGGGTTTCGTACGCGCCCGCATTGACGGCGACATCGTCGAACTCGATACGCCGCCGAAGCTCGACCTGCGTCGTAAACATATCATCGAGGCCGTGGTCGACCGCTTCAAGGTGCGCCCGGATATCCAGCAACGCCTGGCAGAATCATTCGAAACCGCACTGCACCTGTCGGATGGTCTTGCGCGCGTCGCGTGGATGGACAAAACCGGCAATGAAGAGCTGCTGTTCTCGGCCAGTTTTGCCTGCCCGCAATGCGGCTATTCCATCAGCGAACTGGAACCGCGCCTGTTTTCCTTCAACAACCCGGCCGGTGCGTGCCCGTCCTGCGACGGCCTCGGTGTTCGCCAGTTCTTCGATGCCGAGCGCGTCGTTGGACACCCGGAACTGAGCCTGGCCGGCGGTGCCGTGCGCGGCTGGGACCGGCGCAATGCCTATTATTTCCAGCTGATCACTGCGCTGGCCGAACACTACGGCTTCGATATCGAAACGCCGTTCGAGGAATTACCGGAAGACATACGCGACATCCTGCTCTACGGCAGCAAGGGCGAGATCATCAAGTTCCGCTATCTCAATGAACGGCGCGGCGAAGTGGAACGCAAGCATGCCTTCGAAGGCATCATCTCCAACATGCAGCGGCGTTACCACGAAACCGAATCAAGCACGGTGCGCGAGGAACTGGCACGCTACCTCAGCAACCAGTCCTGCCCGGACTGCCATGGCACGCGCCTTAATGAAGCGGCGCGCCATGTCACGGTGGCCGGTAAAACACTGCCGGAAATAACTGCCCTGCCGGTCGGCGCCAGCGGCGAACTGTTCAGCACCCTCGACCTGCCGGGACGACGCGGCGAAATCGCCGGCAAGATCCTCAAGGAGATCAACCAGCGACTGGAATTCCTGGTCAACGTCGGCCTCGATTACCTGTCACTGGATCGCAGCGCGGAAACACTGTCGGGCGGCGAGGCGCAGCGCATCCGGCTGGCCAGCCAGATCGGCGCCGGCCTGGTCGGCGTCATGTACATCCTCGATGAACCATCCATTGGCTTGCACCAGCGCGACAACCAGCGCCTGTTGAACACACTCGTACACCTGCGTGATCTCGGCAACACCGTGATCGTGATCGAGCACGACGAGGAAGCCATCCGCGCCGCAGACCACGTGGTCGATGTCGGCCCCGGCGCCGGCGTCCACGGCGGCTGCATCGTGTCGCAGGGAACGCCCGCCCATATTCTTGCCGACAGGCATTCTCTCACCGGCCAGTACCTGTCCGGCAAAAAACGCATCCCGATCCCTGCACACCGCAACCGTAACGACCCGGACCACCAGCTGGTGATACGCGGCGCCACCGGCAACAACCTGAAGTCTGTCACGGCACAGATCCCGGTCGGCCTCATGACCTGTATCACCGGCGTGTCGGGTTCCGGCAAGTCCACACTGATCAACGACACCCTTTACCGTCACGCGGCGCATGTGCTGAACAAGGCCGCGACCAGCCCGGCGCCGTTCGAGGACATCGAGGGGCTGGAGCAGTTCGACAAGATCGTCGACATCGATCAAAGCCCGATCGGCCGCACACCACGCTCCAACCCGGCCACCTACACCGGCCTGTTCACCCCCATCCGCGAACTGTTTGCCGCCACCCAGGAGGCACGCTCGCGTGGTTACAAGCCGGGACGCTTCAGCTTTAACGTCAAGGGCGGCCGCTGCGAGGCCTGCCAGGGTGACGGCGTCATCAAGGTAGAGATGCATTTCCTGCCGGACATCTACGTACCGTGCGATGTCTGCAAGGGTAAACGCTACAACCGGGAAACCCTCGACGTGCGCTACAAGGGCAAGAACATCCACGAGGTGCTGGACCTGACCGTGGAAGATGCCCTGCCGTTCTTCAGTGCCATCCCGGTGGTCGCGCGCAAGTTGCAAACACTGATCGATGTTGGCCTCACTTACCTGAAGCTCGGCCAGAATGCGACCACCCTGTCCGGCGGCGAAGCGCAACGCATCAAGCTGGCGCGCGAACTCTCGAAACGCGACACCGGCAAGACGCTATACATCCTCGACGAACCGACCACCGGCCTGCACTTCCACGATATC
>JAOULY010000015.1 GCA_029881775.1 Gammaproteobacteria bacterium | reverse complement strand
TGTTGCGTTACATGCGGGAAGAGGCGGCAGTCGAGCGGATCGTGTCGCGGCTGCTGAGTGATCACGATAACCCGCTGAAGGGGGTGAGTCCGCGCTCGATCATCGCGCGTCGCTACAGCACCCTGCACAGGCTGAGCGAGAAGTACGCGCGCATCAACCACAGCGCGCTGGCCTCGACCTTGCTTGCCACCGAGAGTACGCGCACCAGCTTTGCGCGGTATGTCAGTAATATACTCATCCTGACCGGTGTGTTTGGAACGATTGTCTCGTTATCCATTGCGCTGGCCGGCGCGTCCAACCTGCTCGACAGTATCGAGGGCAGCGCCAACATGGGGCTGGTCATTCATGGCATGTCGACAGCCCTGTCGACGACGATCACGGCGATTCTCTGCTACCTGTTCTACGGCTATTTCTATCTCAAGCTGGGCGATGCGCAGCAAAATGTCCTCAGCAAGGTGGAGGAGGTCACGTCAATCTGGTTGCTGCCGAAATTCTCGCGCGACTGCGACAGCCTGCTGCACGAGGTTACCGGGCTGGTTGGCGGTCTGCATGCGGCGGCTGATGGCATGAAAGACATCCAGCAGGACTTTTCCGTGGCCGGCGACAACCTGCGGGCAGTCGTTACCCAGTTATCCGAGCGCGTAAACCAGACGGCCACTGATATTAACGAGGTCAAGCGCCTGTTGCGCGACGGCTTCCGTCTGCCAGCTGACAAAGTCTGATCATGGATGAAGGTTTTGTAGATCTGCGGTTCGGCATGGAGCGCGATCCGGGCGGCGAGAGTTTCTGGCCCTCCTTTACCGATATCATGATGGTCGTGCTGATGATATTCATGATCGCCAGCACTATCCTCATGTTGCGCAACTGGGAACTGGTGCGTGAACTGCGCGCGACACTGGCGGCCGAGCAACAGGCTGAAGCACTGGCACTGTCGGCAACGCGTACCAGCGCCACGCTGGAAGAACGCCTGGCGCAGGCGCAACACGAGATATCCGAACTGCGCATGCAGCTGATGCGTGCAGACGAACAAAAGAACGCGCTGAACTCGAATCTCGTCCGCAGCCGTCAACAGGTGCTGGAGCTGGGATCGGAAAAAGACAGCCTGGTGGCGCGCCTGGCGCAGGCGCGTACGGAAAATACGCGGTTGGCGGATGTGCGTTCGTCATTACAGACGGCCGTTGATGACCTGCGGCTGCGCGAGCAATCCAGCGCCGAGGAAATTGCACGACTCAGGTCGCAGAGTGCCGCCTCTGTTATGGAACTGGAGACGCTGCGCGGCGATTATGACGAGCTCAGTGTTAAATACGACAAGCTGGTCAAGCCGGCGCGTACCGCGGCCGGGAAGTATCTCGTCTCGGTGCGTTACCGCAAGGATAATGGTCGTTACCTGATTTCGTTCAAGGAAGACGATGACAGTGACTACGTATCGCTGACGCGGAAACAACTGGAATCAAGGCTTGCCGACCTGAAAAATACCCATTCCGGCAACCTGTACGTGAAGGTCATTATTCCAAAGGACAGTGGTTTGTCCTACAACGAGGCATGGCGCTTTACGCAGGATATCCTGACGCAGTACGACTATTACTACCAGGACTAGGTGTGAATTGAAGGGCATCTGATTAATTATTAAAGCGCCGTCATTGCGAGCGTAGCGCGGCAATCACTGACGATGGAATTATTCAGTGGGAGATTGCCGCGTCACTTCGTTCCTCGCAATGACGGCGTGCTTGTTAAGCCGCTGTAGGAGCGGATCGCATCCGCGAACAAACCACGCACTTAACCCGCATCAACCACTATCAACCCGGTGAAGCGCAACACCCCCGCGCATGCGGACCACCCCGGCATGAATAGCCAAACCGCCCAACCCGCCTACTCAAGCGTAAACAGCCCACCCAGTGTCTCGCGCATCTGTTGCAGCGATACGTGCCGTGCCAGGTAGGGCTCGTCGAGCTGCTGGCAACTGAGCCGGAAAACCTCGGGCTGCGTGTCCGAGTGCAGGGAAATCTGCGTGGTCGACATCACCGGGTTGTAGTCACCGCCAAAGCTGGCCACCATCAGTTTGCGGAAGCCCGCCATGAAACGGTCACGGCTGATTCCTGTCACCATAAACGTCTCCGGCGACACAATGCGTGCCGATTCCGAAACCGTGCGTAATTCAAAGAAGCAGTGCGGGTAGTACTCGACGATCTTGTTGTAGGGCTTGATCTCGCCGTACTGGATATATTCGTTGGCCCGGTCAGGACGTATGTGGAAGGCCTCGTTCAGGGTAACCGTCGTCAGAGCGGGTGGCGCGGTCGGGCCGGTCGGGTACCGGTAGCCGGTGCCGGCGGCACAGGCGGTGAGCAGTAATGCCGGCAGTAGCAGGGCCAGGTGTTGCATGTTGGAACCTCCCGGCTGATGACAGTCAGCCTTACCCGTTCTGACTGCGCGTGAGTGGTCTAGTTCTCGGGCAGCTTGTCCCGCAGGGCATCGCGGTCAATCCACCAGTTGTCGCCGACGATCGTGTTCAGGATATCGGCCAGTCGGCTGAGCAGCTCGTTGACATCATTCAGACCGAGGATCTCGATCCACATCTTGAGCATGTCCGGGTCGTTCTCGATACCACGGTGACGCTTGGCAACACCGGCGAGGATCTGTTTGGTGAAAAAGGTCAGGCTTTCGTGTTCAGCGCCCTCGGTGCGCACATCGGCAATATAATTCGCGGCCATGGCGGCGACTGCCGCGCCATCGGAGTCATCCGGGGTTTCGTCCACCACGTGTTGCAACATGGCCACGGTCAGCTGCGCCGGGACCGGGTAGGTGACGGCCAGCCAGATGCCGTTACCAAGCGCGGCCAGTGATTCTTTCTGCTCGCACTGGAACATGACGTCACAGGCCTCGATGGCGTCCTGCCAGGCCTCCAGGGCGACGAAGACGTCGAAGACTTCACGGGCAATGGTCCAGCTTTCGGCCTTTTCCTGCAGTCCCAGGCGGGTCTCGGCGATATTGAGCAACGCCCGGCCGCGCACCAGCGGATCGCAATCGGGGGCCAGGTCCGCGAGTCGCTGTTCCTGGTCGGCCAGCAGTGCCTTTAACGATGGCCGCGACTCGGACAGGTCGATGCCGCTCTTGTCACCCGCAACGAGTTTTTCCGGATCAATGTCGCTCATGTTGCATATTCCACGCGATCGTCGCTTTTAACGTATTGCAGCGTAAATTCCATCGTCTCCAGGTCACCCAGTACCCAGGTTGCCGGCGCATTGATGCCGCCAACCGTTCCCGGGTTAACCAGCCAGGTATATTTCCCGGCCAGGTTTTTCACGGTGTGGATGTTCGCCAGGTGGTCATGTCCACAACACACCAGGTCCCAGTCGCCGGTGGCCGCCATGGCCTCGGCATAATGCGGATAGTGCACCATGAATATACGCCGGTCGGCCAGGTTGATGCCGGCATCCTGACCATAGTAGTGAGTGCGGTTTGCCTCTTTCGAGGCAACGCGTCCCATCATGTACAGGTCGCCGGTGTTGTTGCCGTGAATGACGTGCACGGGGATATTGAGCGGCCGGATGACTTCCAGTGTGCTCGGTGCGACAAGGTCGCCGCAATGCAATACGACCTCGGCACCCGCGGCGATGGCGGCACGTACAGCGGCCTCGAGATACGGCCGGTTGTCGTGACTATCGGAGAGGATGCAGATTTTCATATTTTATGACCGGGAAAACTGTAGGAGCGCCTTGCAGGCGCGATTAATTTTTAATCGCGCCTGCAAGGCGCTCCTACAGGTATTTATATTTAAAGCAACGGGACGATCAGCAACGCTACGATGTTGATGATCTTGATCAGCGGGTTAATCGCGGGACCCGCGGTGTCCTTGTAGGGGTCGCCTACGGTGTCGCCGGTGACCGCTGCCTTGTGCGCATCACTGCCCTTGCCGCCGAAGTTACCGTCCTCGATGTACTTCTTGGCGTTATCCCAGGCACCGCCGCCGGTGGTCATGGAAATGGCGACGAACAGGCCGGTGACGATGGTGCCGATCAGCAGGCCACCGAGTGCTTCCGCGCCCAGTGTCAGGCCGACAACGACCGGAACGGCAACCGGCAGCAGGGACGGAATGATCATTTCCCTGATGGCTGCGCGAGTCAGCATGTCCACGGCCCTGGAATAATCCGGCTTCTGCGAGTGGTCCATGATGCCGGGCATTTCCTTGAACTGGCGGCGCACCTCGTTGACGATGCCGCCGGCTGCACGACCCACGGCTTCCATGGCCATGGCGCCGAACAGGAACGGTACCAGGCCACCGATCAGCAGGCCGATCAGCACCATGTGGTTGTCCAGTGAGAAGTTCAGCACCTTGTCGCTGTGCTTGGCCAGTGCATGCGTGTAATCGGCAAACAGCACCAGTGCCGCGAGGCCGGCGGAGCCGATGGCGTAGCCCTTGGTGACGGCCTTGGTGGTATTGCCAACGGCATCCAGCGGGTCAGTGATGTTGCGAATCTTCTCGTCCAGTTCGGCCATCTCGGCAATGCCGCCGGCGTTATCGGTGATCGGGCCATAGGCGTCGAGTGCCACGATAATGCCTGTCATGGACAGCATCGAGGTGGCGGCAATCGCGATGCCGTACAGGCCGGCCAGTTCGAACGCGCCCCAGATGCTGGCACAGACCGCGAGCACCGGCAGGGCCGTGGACTTCATGGAAACGCCCAGTCCGGCGATGACGTTGGTGCCGTCACCGGTAGTGGAAGCCTCGGCGATGTGGCGAACCGGTTTGTATTCGGTGCCGGTGTAGTACTCGGTGATAACAACCATTGCGGCGGTCAGCGCGAGGCCGATCAGGGCACAGTAATACAGCATGCGTGTACTGACCTCACCACCCTCAAGCATGATGGAGTCGCCGAGAACCCAGGTTGTCACCGGGTAGAAGGCGATGGCGGCAAGTACACCGGCAACGATCAGGCCGCGGTACAGTGCGTTCATGATCTTGGCGCCTTCAGTGGTCTTGACGAAGAACGTACCGATGATGGATGCAATGATCGAGACGCCGCCCAGTACCAGCGGATAAAGCGCGGATGCACTGGCATTCTCGATCAGCAGGGTGCCGAGCAGCATGGTGGCTACCACGGTCACGGCATAGGTTTCGAACAGGTCAGCCGCCATGCCGGCACAGTCGCCGACGTTGTCGCCGACGTTGTCGGCAATAACCGCCGGGTTGCGTGGGTCATCTTCCGGGATACCCGCCTCGACCTTGCCGACGATATCGGCGCCGACATCGGCGCCCTTGGTAAAGATGCCGCCACCGAGTCGGGCGAAGATGGAGATCAATGAACCGCCGAAGGCCAGGCCGACCAGCGGGTGGATCGGGTCCTCGGCGCCGATGGCGAGCATCAGGGCGTAGAAACCGCCGACACCGATCAGGCCCAGACCAACAACCAGCATGCCGGTGATGGCACCGCCGCGGAAGGCGACCTGCAAGGCGGCATTGATGCCGTCATTGGCGGCCTCTGCTGTGCGCACATTCGCGCGTACGGAGATATGCATGCCGATATAGCCGGCCAGCCCGGAGAACACAGCGCCGACGGCAAAGCCGGCAGCCGTTGCCCAGTCGAGAGCCAGTCCGACAACGGCGAACAGCACAATGCCTGCCATGCCGATGGTGGTGTACTGCCGGTTCAGGTAGGCGCTGGCGCCTTCCTGGATAGCAGCGGAAATCTCGCGCATGCGATCGTTACCGGTCGGTTTGGCGAGGATCCATTTGACGGACAGGCCGCCGTACACCAGTGCGCCCAGTCCGCAGGCAAGTGCAAAGATGAGTTCAGTCGACATCAGGGTTCTCCTTGAGGATTATGTAGTTCGTTACCGCGCATAAAAAATTCATAAAACCGGTTAATGGTGGATTTCTGTTGATCATGCCGGCCGGGCCTCGTTGCGGTTATAACCGCCGCCCATGCGAGCCTGGACGGCCAGCAGTTCACGTGCCTTGACCAGGGTCAATGGTGGTCAACCATTAATAACAGCCTCGCGCAAACACGCGAAGATGCAAAAAATTACCAGGTCGATTTGCAGGAGCGGCCTTGACCATAAATAAATCAATGCCTTATGCGGGCTTTATGCACAAGGCCGCTCCTGTATTCAGCATGACGCAATCCGTGCCTGCGCGAGGGTTACTTGACCTGGAAGCCTTTCAGCTTTTTCGCCACGGCGACGTTTTTCAGCTGCACGTATTTCGGCAGCCCGTCCTTGCCGTAGGGCGGGTAATCCTCACCCTGCATCAGCGGTGCCAGGTAGTCGCGGCAGCTTTGAGTGATGCCGAAGCCGTCCTTGGTGATATAGCGTTTGGGCATCATCTTTTCGACGTTGGCTACGCGTGACAGCTGCGCCTCGCCGATTTTCCAGCGATACGGCTTGTTGGATGTACGCACCACCGTCGGCATGACAGAGTTCTTGCCGGCCAGTGCGAGTTCAACGGCGGCCTTGCCCATGGCGTAGGCCTGGTCGACGTCGGATTTGGAGGCGATGTGACGTGCGGCGCGCTGCAGGTAGTCGGCGACGGCCCAGTGATACTTGTAGCCCAGCTTTTCGCGCACCATGTTGGCGATAACCGGCGCCACGCCGCCCAGCTGCGCATGACCAAAGGCGTCTTTCAGACCCTGGTCTGCGAGGAACTTGCCCTTGCTGTCGGCGACACCTTCCGAGACGACGATGGAGCAGTAACCGTACTTCTTGACCTTGGCTTTCACCAGTGCCAGGAACTTGCCCTGGTTGAACGGCACTTCCGGGAACAGGATAACGATCGGCAGGTCGGTGTCTTCCGACGCTGCCATGCCGCCGGCAGCCGCAATCCAGCCGGCGTGACGGCCCATGACTTCCAGCACGAACACTTTCGTCGAGGTGGCGCACATGGAGGCGACATCGAAGCTGGCCTCGCGGGTGGATACGGCGATGTACTTGGCAACGGAGCCGAAGCCCGGGCAGTTATCGGTGATCGGCAGGTCGTTATCGACCGTCTTTGGCACGTGAATGGCCTGGATCGGGTAACCGGTGGCCTTGGACAACTGCGAGACTTTCAGGCAGGTGTCGGCTGAGTCGCCGCCACCGTTATAGAAGAAGTATCCGATGTTATGTGCCGCGAAAACCTCGATCAGGCGGTCATACTCACGCTTGTTGGCCTCGAGGCTTTTCATCTTGTAGCGGCAGGAGCCGAAGGCGCCGCTCGGTGTGTGGCGCAGGGCGGCGATGGAACGCGCTGATTCCTTGCTGGTATCTATCAGGTCTTCTGTCAGGGCGCCGATGATGCCGTTGCGACCGGCATACACCTTGCCGATCTTGTCCTTGTGCTGGCGCGCCGTCTCGATCACGCCGCAGGCCGATGCATTGATAACGGCTGTCACGCCGCCGGACTGGGCGTAGAACGCGTTCTTCTTAGCTGCTGCTTTTGCCATTCTTTGATTCTCCCTGGTGTGTAGTGGGTAATAATTAAAGCGGGGACAGTTCCCGTTGTTGCCTTGTATTCGCTGTATTCCACGGGCTGCTCTGGAATATCAGCAAAAAACGGGAGCCGGCCCCCATGCCAATTTAATTCTCTGCTGCCTGGTTGGCGACGTAGTCAGCCTGTACCTGCAGCAGCGTTACGACACACTCGGACAGGTCATCATATTCCTCGACGCCGGTGCCGTACATTTGATGGACACGGTAGTAGAACTGGCAGCGATAGCGTGGCTCGCCGGTCTTGCCAACGATGAAGTTGCAGCCCTCGTGCGACCAGAAGGCGGCGGGACAATCGGTTAGCTCCGTGCCGTAGGGGTTCAGTCGCAATTCAATATCGGCCAGCTGAATGTCAGGGGCTTGCCCGTAACGTTCTTCCAGCGTGGTGCGGATGTGCCACAACTCGCTCTCGGTGAAATCTTTGATACTGCTCATAATGATGGGTGCCGGATTGTGTCCGTCAGGGAGCCGCCGCTCGCAGCGGGCAGATTCTAGCTCAAAACCTGATTTATTTCATGAACTTCGTTGACTTCTACCACGTGCTAGGGGTAGCTTAAACGCTGCCCTGTTCATCGGCCACGTAAAAAAATATATATATGTATCGATAAAATCTTCGTAAGAACAGGAAGTTAATAAAATCAACAGACTAAAGGGAAACACCACACAATGAGGATTGTACTGCTCGGAGCGCCTGGTTCCGGTAAGGGCACCCAGGCGAAACTCCTGGCAGAGAAGTACGGGCTGCCACAAATATCGACCGGCGACCTGTTGCGCGAGGCAGTGGCTTCCGGGAGCCTGCTCGGGCGCCAGGCGAAGGCCGCCATGGATGCCGGCCAGCTGGTCAGTGACGACATCGTGCTGGCCATCATTCAGGAGCGCATTTCGCGGTCAGATGCTCGCAAGGGCTTCATCCTGGACGGATTCCCGCGCAATCAGCCACAGGCCGAGGCGCTTGACCAGCTACTGACCCGTCTCGGTCAGCCGCTCAACCTCGCGCTGCTCGTGGCGGTAGATGTCGACGCACTGATTCAGCGGCTGGTTGGGCGACGCACCTGCCTGTCCTGCGGCCAGATGTATAACGTGTTCTATGCCCCGCCACACATGGACGGGCGCTGTGACGCGTGTGGCGGCAAGTTGCGCCATCGCGCCGATGACAATGAAGAAACCATCGGTAACCGCCTGCGGGTTTACGAAACGCATACCCTGCCGGTCGTCAATTACTACGAGGAACAGGAGAAGCTGCGCACCGTCCAGGGCGTTGGCGAGATCAAGGATATTTTCAAGGCAGTCGTCAAGATTGTAGATGATGTCAAGGCCAATGCGCGTACCGAAACACGGCGGACCGATGCCATCAGGGCGGCGATCGCCAAGCATCGCGCAAACAAGGGCGATGCGAAGGCGAAGGGCGGAAAGTCGGCCGGCAAGGCGGCGAAGAAAACCGCAACAAAGAAGACTGCTGCGAAGAAAGCGGTAGCGAAGAAGACTGCTGCAAAGAAAACGACCAGCAAGGCTGCTGCAAAGACGGCTGGCAAGGCCGCTAAAAAAACCACGAAAAAGACTGCGAAAAAGGTGGTCAGGAAGGCGGTTAAAAAGAAGTCGCCCGTGAAAAAGAAGGCCGTCGCACGCAAGGCTGCTGCGAAAAAGAAAGTTGTGAAGGCGCCGGTTAAAAAGCAGGCAAGCAAGAAGACAGCCAAAAAACCGGTTAAAAAGACAGTGGCGCGCAAGAAAACGGTGCCCGCAAAGAAGACGGTAAAGAAAACCGCGCCTGCAAGAAAGGCAGCGAAGAAGAAAACAGTTCGTAAATCACGCCGCTAATCGCGCTATTCAAGGATGCTGCAGTTATTCCGCTACTGGCTTGACTTGTGCCTGTTGCGGGCGGCTCCCCAGGATGGCCCTGCCTCTGCATTTGTTCTCGGTTTTAGCCTGACGTGTTACGCCATGGTCTCGGTGCTGGTGCTGTCCGGCAGCTACGGGATGATGCGTGGCGTGCAACTGGCGTTTATCGATCTGCTGGTCATGGCCGTGTTCGTGCTGGTCATGCTGTACCTGTCAGGAAAGCCTGCGCGTAGCTTGCAGACGCTGTCGGCCCTGTCAGGTGCGGGTACGCTGCTGGGGCTGCTCGCGTTGCCGCTGGTGCTGATGACCGGGCCGGCATCCACTGAAGCATCGGTGCCGTTTGCGCTGACGCTGGTCTGGCTGCTGTTATCGTTCTGGAATCTTGTCGTCAGCGCCCATATTATCCGTCATGCGTTGTCCACTTCGCTCGCCATCGGCGTTGCCATGGCGCTACTGTATGTGTTGATCAGTATGCAGTTCGCTGCGACCATCATTCCCCTTGACGGCAATGTAACGACGGGTGAGACCGGCTTGAGCAAGTAAGCACGTATGCATATTCATATTCTCGGTATTTGCGGAACGTTCATGGGCGGTATCGCGCTGCTGGCACGCGAACTCGGCGTGCAGGTGAGCGGTTCCGACGCGAATGTTTATCCCCCCATGAGCACGCAGTTGCGCGAGCAGGGAATCGGCCTGCACGAGGGCTACGACAGCGGTGCGCTCGAGCCGGCGCCTGATTGCGTAGTGATTGGCAACGCCCTGTCACGCGGCAATCCGGCGGTAGAGAAAGTGCTCTCAGCCGGTATGCCGTATACCTCCGGGCCGCAGTGGCTGGCCGATCATGTGTTGCAGGGACGCTGGGTGCTGGCTGTGTCGGGCACCCATGGCAAGACCTCCACGGCCAGCATGCTGGCGTGGATACTCGAATATGCCGGTATGAACCCGGGCTTTCTCATTGGCGGTGTGCCGCAAAACTTCGGCGTCTCGGCGCGGCTGGGTGACGCACCGTTTTTTGTCGTCGAGGCGGATGAATACGACACGGCGTTTTTCGACAAGCGCTCCAAGTTCGTACACTACCGCCCGCGCACACTGGTGATGAATAATCTCGAGTATGACCATGCCGATATTTTTCCGGACATGGCCGCAATCCGCACCCAGTTCCATCACCTGGTACGCACCGTGCCCGGCGATGGCCTGATTGTCAGCAAGGCCGGTGACGCAGAGCTGGACGCGGTACTGGAAATGGGGTGCTGGACCTATGTTGAGCGGTTCACGACAGCGGGTGCGGCAGCGGCCTGGCGTGCAGTCCCGCAGCAGGCCGATGGCAGCGTGTTCGATGTATTACAGGACGGGCAGGTCGTCGGCACGGTGCGCTGGGGTCAACTGGGCGAACATAATATGCAAAATGCGCTGGGTGCGATTGCCGCGGCGCGCCATGGCGGCGTTCCGGTCGAGCAGTCGATCGCGGCACTGGCCGGGTACCTTGGTGTCAGGCGCCGCATGGAAGTGCGCGGGACAGTCAATGATGTCACGGTCTACGACGATTTCGCCCATCACCCGACGGCGATCGCAACGACACTGCAGGGTCTGCGCAAGCGGGTGGGGGATGCGCGCATCCTGGTGTTGCTCGAGCCGCGCTCCAATACCATGAAGATGGGTGTACACCGTGACACCCTGGCCGCCTCACTGGCGGGCGCCGATCATGTCTGGCTGCATGAACCCGACGGGTTGGGCTGGTCACTGGCAGACAACCTGCCGGCCGGCGATCAGCGGATAGCAGTCAGGCACTCGGTCGACAGCATTGTGAAAGAGGTCAGCGCCATGGCCGCAGCCGGAGATCACATATTGGTGATGAGCAACGGGGGTTTCGGTGGCATACACGAGAAACTGCTGGCGGCCTTGCAGGGGCGCAGCTAAAGACTCCCTGCAGGCCATCCAGATAAACGGCAGCAGTGTTTTCAGGTGCTGCCAGACAAGTTTGTCTCTACGCGGCTTTTCTACGCCCTAGTTTGACCATCCCTATGCCGAACAGCCCGATGACCAGCAGCGACAGGAGCGGCGGTTCCGGTATTGAGCCGCCCGGTTCATAAGAACCCTGGTTGGTCTGGAACTTCAGCGGGAAAAATATCAGGTCTGCGGTACCGCCGCTGAAATCACCGGTCAGCAGAATCTGCAGGAAGTCCGTATCGCCGGCATGCAGCGCATCATTGACCGTGCCGCCAGCGCAGCCGGAGGCAAAGATGCAGATATCGATATCCTTGAAGCCGCCCGGGAACGTCTGCTGTGGTCCGCTGCCGCTGCCGATCATGTCAAAGGTACTACCGGCAGTCAGGATCGTGGCGGTCGCATTCGGGTCGATGCCAAAACCGAACGTGGTAATGTCGGCGTTGGTCAGCAGGCTGGTCAGTGTCGTGGTGTTGGTAATACTGATGTCCAGCGTGATGGAGGTCGAGGTGAACGACGTTACCAGCCAGTCGCTGGTGGCGGTGAGATCACTGCTGAGACCGGGTGTTGAGGACGCGCTGACCAGCCAGTCTACGGTCCATGAATCGCCGATGCTGTTGATCTGGATAGCCTGCACGTGGAAGGGAAGCAGCAGGGTGGCGAGTAAGGCAATAAGTTTGTTCATTTGGTCCAATCCTCCTTGAAATTGAATCCAATTCTCCTTGCTGGTAAACGAGCAAAAAACATACCCATTGAATAGGGCTGGGCACATGTTGAAGTAAGTTTTTGTATAACAAAGTATTTAATGTGGTGATAAGGCATGCCAGTCTTATGGCAGGCCATTTTCAGGCGTTTGCTGTAAATATCCATGACACTCAAATACATGACAGGGTTGGGAAACCCGGCATTTCACCGGCCAGGATAAAGATTTCATTGATAAATCAATTCCTTGTTTAAAATTATCCGGGCGGGGTAGTATTGTAAACACTACTGACACCCGGGTTGATCACAGGTACAGCAGGCATCGGGCATGAATCTTGGCCAATACAGCTATTTGAGTGCCGCACTGGGCTTCGGTTTTCTGGCCATGCTGTTGCTGGTCAACCGGCGCAGCAATATCCAGGGCCACCTGCTGACCCTGGTTGTGATTGTATCCGTGGCCTGGGCGGCACTGGCGGTCGTTATTGCCGGGGATACGGAAGACACTGCCGGTTTCTACCTGTCACTGGAAATTCTTCGCTATGTGGCCTGGTTCATTTTCCTGCTGAAGCTGTTCGAGCCGGCGGCCAGGCAACTGACCGGTTATCGTATTCTCCGTCGCTGGGGCCTGCTGTTAAGTACCGGCCTGGCCACACTCCTGCTATTGGTCGAACTGCTGACCCTGCACCTTGCCCCGGTGGAATTCGAAACGCGCATGATGCCGGTGCGTTTTGCCGGCCATGTTTTTCTTGCCCTGGCAGGCCTGGCCATAATCGAGCAATTGTTCCGGAATATTACGCAGGACTACCGGCGTAACCTGATGTACCTGTTTATCGGGGCCGGCGGAATTTTCGCCTTCGATTTCTACATGTATGCCAATGCCTTGCTGTTTATGGGCATGGACCCCGAGTTGTGGGAGGCGCGTGGTTTCGTCAACCTGTTAAGTGTCCCGTTACTGACCATTGCCGCGGCCAGAAACAGGGACTGGTCGACCAATATCTTCGTCTCACGTGATGTGGTTCTGCATATAACAGCCATCTTCGGCGGTGGTCTCTACCTGCTGGTAATGGCCGCGGCCGGTTACTACCTGCAGACATACGGCGGTAGCTGGGGCGGGATTGCACAGATTGTCTTTATCTCGCTGGCGGCCATCTTCCTCGCCCTGGTGCTGTTTTCGGGGCAGTTGCGCCGGCAGCTGCGTGTTTTTCTCGGCAAGCATTTTTATCGCAACAAGTATGACTACCGTCATGAATGGCTGAAGTTGACGCACGCACTGAATTACAAGGTGACGGATACTGACAGCTTCGATTCCTCCATTAGTGTGCTTGCACAAATCGTCGATGCCCGGGCGGGCCTGTTGTGGCTTGATGATGGCCAGGGAAAGTACCGCAATATAGCGGCCTGGAAGACGGCGCCTATCGATACAGCAATATCCGGAGAGGACAGTATCGTACGGCTCCTTGCTGAAAAGTCCTACGTGATAAATCTCGTCGATGTGCCGACACATTCGGATGAGTATGGCCAGCTGACATTGCCGGACTGGGTCGACACGATCGACGGCGCCTGGCTGGTTGTGCCATTACCGGGGCTTGACGCGTTGCTGGGCTTTGTCGTGCTCGCTCAACCGCAGTCAATGCGTTCGGTTAACTGGGAAGACCGTGATTTGCTGAAAACGGCGGCACGGCAGGTGGCCAGCCATCTTGCCGTGCTGATGACATCTGACGCGCTTGCCCGCGCCAGGCAGTTCGAGGTTTTCAACCGCATGTCATCTTACATGGTGCATGATTTGAAGAATGTTGCGGCCGGTCTGGAGATGGTTGCCCGGAATGCGGAAACGCACCGGAATAACCCGGAGTTCCTGGAAGACGCCTTTGATTCGGTGAGCACGGCTGCCGGCGACATCAAGCGGCTGCTGGACCAGTTGCGTAATAAGCGGGTCGTTGCGGAGAGCAAGGTGATGGTTGACCTCGGTGACCTGGTAACGGCCGCGGCCGGCAAGTTGTCACATCGGAAACCGGTGCCGGAGCCGGACTTGCCGCTGGATGCGTGTCACGTGGTTGTGGAAAAGACCCGGCTGGAGAACGTGCTGATACACCTGCTGGAAAATGCCCAGCAGGCAACGGCTGCGGACGGTTTCGTGAAAGTCGGTCTGCAAATGAATGGCCAATTCTGTATCGTGTCTATCCAGGACAATGGGCACGGGATGGATGCCGATTTCATCAGGGACCGCCTGTTCAAGCCGTTCGATACCACCAAGGGTAACGCTGGCATAGGTATCGGCATGTACGAAAGCCGGGAGTTCGTGCGGTTGTTGGGTGGCGATATACATGTCAGGAGTGAACCCGGGGCGGGGACGCAGGTCCTAGTGGAAATACCGGTTTCATGTGTGGACAAGGCATGACGGCAGACAGATGCAGCCCGTTCTGACAGGGATGATTGATAACAGGCAATGAACAGCGAACTGAAATCATTGCTGGTGGTTGAGGACAACCCCGGCCTGCAGAAGCAGCTGAAATGGGCTTTCAGCGGCTTTGATGTGCACATAGCCGCTGACCGCGAGTCGGCGCTCAGGCAGATGCAGGAACATCATCCGCCTGTTGTTACCCTGGACCTGGGCCTGCCGCCCGACAGTGCCAATGCATCCGAAGGCCTCAGGGCGCTCGACGAGATACTGGAACTTGCACCACACACCAAGGTGGTTGTGGTAACCGGTAACGACGATCACGATGTTGCAATCAAGGCCGTGTCACTGGGTGCTTACGATTTTTACCAGAAGCCGATAGACCCTGTCGTGCTCGCGCTGATCGTCGAACGCGCCAGTCGTTTGTACGATCTCGAGGCCGAGAATCGCCGGCTGCAGTCGGCCAGTGTGCTGGACGGTATCGTCTATTCAAGCAACGCGATGCAGGAAGCCTGCCGGATGGTCGAGCGGGTCGGGCCAACCGATGCAACCACGTTGATTCACGGCGAAAGCGGCACCGGCAAGGAATTGTTCGCTCGTGCCCTGCATGATCTGAGTGCGCGCAGAGATGGTCCGTTTGTAGTCGTTAACTGTGCGGCCATTCCCGAAACATTACTCGAAAGCGAATTGTTCGGTTATGAAAAAGGTGCGTTTACCGGTGCCGTGCGGCAGAACCGGGGAAAAATAGAGCATGCGAGCGGTGGTACATTTTTTCTCGACGAAATCGGTGACATGCCCGTGTCACTGCAGGCCAAGATGTTGCGCTTTCTGCAGGAACGCCAGGTCGAACGGCTGGGCGGGCACAGCCTGATCCCGGTTGACGTGCGTGTGCTCTGTGCAACGCACCATGATCTCAATGAGTCCATCAAGACAGGCAAATTCCGTGAGGACCTGTATTACCGTATCAGCGAGATTGTCATCAAGATACCCGCCCTGCGTAATCGTGAAGGTGACCGGATGCTGCTGGCGCGTACCTTTCTCGAGAAGTATGCAAGCCAGCACAGCCGTGATTTCCGTGGTTTCACCGACAAGGCCTGCGAGCAGATCGAATCCTATGACTGGCCTGGAAATGTGCGCGAACTTGAAAACAGGATCAAGCGCTCGGTCATCCTTGCCGACGGTAAAACGATTGGTCCCGTCGACCTGGGCCTGCAGGAAAAAATCGAACCTTATGGGCTGGATCTCAGGGAAGCCAGGGAAGCTGCCGAGCGCAATGTCATCCAGCGTGCCCTTGACATCAATAACTACAACATGTCGCGAACAGCCGATGCGCTTGGTGTCAGCCGCCCGTCACTTTATAGCCTGATGAAGAAGCTGGGACTGGATAGTGCAGAAAAATAACGGCTGCCGACAGGTGACCTGTGAGTAGGGAGAGTAATGCATCCGGCTGGAATGTCGCCTTGACCGTGCTTGGACTGATGTTGTTGCTGTTGCTGGTATTGTATCGTGACACCACCCTGTACCTTGCAGGCCTCTGGTCGAACTGGGAAGACGGTGGCTACAGTCACGGTTACCTGGTTTTACTCATCAGTTGTTACATCATTTACAGTGA
>JAOULY010000223.1 GCA_029881775.1 Gammaproteobacteria bacterium | reverse complement strand
GACATGACCGTAGCAGCCAACCAGCGACTCGCGCTGGAAACGGATATCCGTCACGCGCTGGAAAATGACGGATTCTCGGTGCACTACCAGCCGCAGGTGTGCCTTGAAAGCGGGCGCATTGTCGGGATGGAGGCCCTGGTGCGCTGGCAACATCCGCAGCATGGCTCGCTGCCACCGACGATGTTTATACCGGTTGCTGAAGAAACAGGCCTGATTGAGCCACTCGGTGAATGGGTCATGCGCACCGCCTGCAAACAGGCAAAGACATGGCATGACACCTTCGGGATGAAAATCCCTGTTTCGGTGAACGTGTCGGGCCACCAGATCAACGACAGGCTGGTCCCGGCCGTGCGCGATGCACTGGCTGTAACCGGCCTCGATCCGTGTTACCTGGAACTCGAAATTACCGAGTCATGCATCATGGACCATACGTCCGGCTCCATCAGTCACCTGAACCGGCTGCGCAGTCTCGGCGTGCACCTGGCCATTGATGACTTCGGCACCGGCTACTCCTCGATGAGCTACCTGAAACGGCTACCTGTCGACAAACTCAAGATTGACCGGTCATTTGTGATGGATGTGCCACAGGACGGTAACGACATGGAAATCATCAAGGCCATTCTTGCACTTGCCCATGCGCTCAAGATGACCGTCATTGCCGAAGGTGTCGAGACGGCCGAGCAGCGTGCCTTCCTGGCCGAACATGGCTGTGATGTCATGCAGGGCTACCTGTTCAGTCGTCCCTGCCCGGCCGAAGAGGTCGAACTGCTGTTCTCGGCAGCACCGAATACGCGCGTGGCTAAATAGTCGTACCGGCGCTACGCGTCACGGGCAGCCTGCCAATTACCCGCCCGGGCGCAATTGCCCGGCTTGTCAGCGCGACGCGTGCTGCGTCAGGCTCTCCAGGTAAGCCTGCTGATCGGCAAGCTTGTCGTACAGGCCATCAAGCTCGTCTTCTATGGCATCTTTTTCCTTACCCAGCTCGCTGAGTTCATAGATGATGCTGACGCGTTCACTGCCTTTCAGCCCATCAGAAACCAGGTCCACGAGCAGGTACTTCCTGTCTTCATCGATATGCGCCAGGTCAGTCTGCAATGTCTTGATCCTTGCCCGGGTACGCTTCACCACTGAACGGGCAATATAAATTTCCCGCCCCTCGTTATATGCCAGCCGGAATCCGGACTCGAGATCTGCCGGGCATACCGTTGCATAGCCTTTTCCGGCACGTCCCAGCTGGTAGGCGTTATCCACCTTGCAGTATTCCTGCAGGCCCTCGAGACGTCCCGCCTGGTAGGCATCGAGATCGGGGATCACGGCATACTCTGCACAGTCCTTGCGATAGCTGCCAACGGTCGAGGCGGATTTGCCCGCCACACCGTCCTGGTAGCCGATGAGCCGCCAGTCGGCGACAACGCATTCTTCCTTGTTCAGGGTGGCACACCCCTGCAGCAGCAGGATCGCGGCCATGGCTATAGCCGGTAAAATACTGCGTGCTGACTGGGAACTGCTGTGGATATGTCTGTCCATAATAATCCCGCCCGAGGTTTGTCTCGTTCTATTTGCCCGATACCCGTGCTATCGGCGTACCCAGGTGGCGCCTTAGTGCGGATAAACGAGGGTGTGACGCAGTTCCTGTCAGCATAAATCGTATCGGCATACCGTCATCATTGACGGAGTTTCGCGCCTGCTCCCTGCAGCAAACAGCAGGGTATACTGCCGCGATGAACTGGCTTGGACTGACCTTGCTGTCGGCCTTTGCGCTGGCCACAGCTGACGCCCTGTCGAAACGATACCTGTCGCATTACCGGCCGGGCGACCTGGTACTGGTGCGGTTCGGCGTTGCCGGCGCCCTGCTGTTACCCGTGCTGCTGGCACAACCATGGCCGGTCCTGACGCCCGCCTTCTGGGGCTGGATCGCGATACTGATGCCGCTCGAAATCACGGCCATGTGGCTGTACATGCATGCGATCCGCGAATCGCCCCTGTCGCTCACCCTGCCCTACCTGGCGTTTACACCGGTGTTCAACATCCTTACCGGTTATGTCTTTCTGGGCGAGCGGGTCAGCCAGGCCGGCAGCCTCGGCATCCTGCTGGTGGTTTGCGGCGCATGGTTACTCAACATCAAGGCCGCGCGTCACAACGGCGGTTTGAGTATCCTTGCGCCCTTTCGCGCGATTGTGCGCGAACGTGGCTCGCGCCTGATGCTGGTCACCGCCGCCATCTACAGCTTCACCTCGGTCCTCGGCAAGGCGGCCCTGCTGCACGTGACACCGGCGTTCTTCGGACCGTTTTATTTCGTGGTACTCGCCGTGTCGACAGCGCTGGTATTCGCCTCACGCGATGTGTCGAGCTGGAAGGCACTCGGCCGCCACCCGTGGGTGCATCTCTCCATCGGCGCCTGCATGGCGGTGATGGTGGTGGCGCACTTCTACGCCATCGCGCATATCGAGGTGGCCTACATGGTCGCGGTCAAGCGCACCAGCCTGCTGTTCGGCATCCTGTACGGTGCCTGGCTGTTCCGTGAACAGGGCCTGACCCGCAATCTCGGTGCCGGCGGACTGATGGTGGCCGGTGTCTATCTCATTGCTAGCGCTGGAAATACCTGACAAAAGAGCATTTTCGGCGGCACTCAAGTTATATGCCAGTCTGGCCGACAGAGCTTATATGGCCACAAAACGGTGGCGGGCGAGAGGGTATTCTGTGATGAATAAAGACAAGCGCAAAGGTGGTACCCCTACCATCGATGAAATGCGCGCACAGTTAAACGAGGCACAGCACCAGGCGCTAACCGAACTCGAACTGCTTGGGTGGAAACTCAAGTTTGTACGCAGGCCAATGTTTCAGGATCCTGTTCCTGTAGTCATGAGCAAAAAATCTGGCCAGATTGGCCAGCTGGACCCGGACGGCAAGATTGTCATCGACATTAGCCATGATCTGCGCGGAGACAACAGTGAACCGGAAGAAGTTAATACGGTCGCAGCAACCCCGGCCATGGCCACATCCGGACCGGCAACCAAGCCGGCGAGTCGGCATACCTATTCCGAAAAACGCAAGGGTGAATCGCCTGTTCCGGATGATCTCGAAGCTCACCTGAACACCGCGCAAATTGTCGCGTTGCGCCAGATCCAGTCGTTTGGCTGGGAACTAACCTTCGTACGCCGTCCACTGTTCCTGGAACCGGTTGCCGTTATCACCAACCCGGAAGGCAGCCGGGTTGGCACGCTGGAAGCAGATGGTCGAATCGACCTGCAACAGAATTTCAAACTGCGGGAAGAGGCTGCCACGGCGTCTAAAGAAGAAAAGGCCGGGTCGAAAGAAAAAACCGGGGCGGTTGAGACGAAGAAACTGGTTAGCTAGGAATCACCGGGAATACCGGTCATAGAATGTAATTCACGGTCACCCTCCCGTCGTACTACATAAACACCGTCATTCCCGCGCAGGCGGGAATCCAGCCCTTAATATTCTGCTGATAGTAATCATTTACGGATAACCAGCCAGTGCAACACTGTCGCTGTCCGTGAATGATCCGCGTCAGTTCTAAATTCAAGGCTGGATTCCCGCCTGCGCGGGAATGACGGTTAGTGTGATGGGCGGTTTGACGGTTAGAGTGACAGGTGGCGTTGAGGGTTAGCGTGCCGGGCGGTGATGATTGGCAGAATTGACGTACAGAGTCTACGAATACCTTGTTTCGAACCTGCTGGACAGTGTAAACGCGGCCTGGCGATCAACCGGGTTACCCGGCGTCGTTCGGATCCGCTGTCGACAAGCCGCAGGCGTGCGCTACCTGCCTTCCAGTAAGCTGTCGATCAGGCCGGTAACATCGGGATGATCAAATTCACGCCCGCCAATCGCCCGGTAAACCAGCCGCCCTTGCGGGTCGACGATAAACGATGTCGGCAAACCACGTACGCCGTAGTGCTCTGACACGACACTCTTGCGATCGAACAGGATCGGAAACGACGGGAATACGGCCAGTTCACCCATGTAGGAAAATACGTGATCCGGGTCTTCCCACTGGTTCACGGCCAGCACGCGGAACGGCCGGTCCCGGTACTTCCGGTACAGGTACTCCAGCGACGGCATTTCCTTGCGGCACGGCGGACACCACGTGGCCCAGAAATTGACCAGCACGTAGTTACCGCGCAGGTCGCTCAGCGTGTGCGAGACGCCGTCCATATCCTGCAGGGTAAAATCCGGCGCCTCGACAGGTTCCAGCGCGGTCAGGGTGGTGCTGAGTACCGGCTCTGCGGCCAGTAGCGGCTGCGACAGCCAGCACATGAGCAACAGGGACATCAGGCGACAGAACCGGCCCGGCA
>JAOULY010000222.1 GCA_029881775.1 Gammaproteobacteria bacterium | reverse complement strand
GCCTCGGGCCATGCCTGCAGGTGGTTGCGGACGCGGGTCATTCGGCAACCGAGGCCGGCACGGTGGACGCACTGGTGAGGGCAACCAATGAATTTGCCGGGCGGTTTGCATGATCGGCCTGCTGCAGCGCGTTACGCGTGCCAGTGTGGACATCGACGGTGCGTGCGTGGCGGAAATCGGCCATGGCCTGCTGGTGCTGGTCGGTGTTCAGCGCAATGACAGCGAACGTGAAGCCGATCGCCTGCTTGAGCGTCTGCTTGGCTACCGGGTTTTCCCGGACGAAACCGGCAAGATGAACCGGGATGTGCGCACATCCGGTGGCGGGTTGCTGCTGGTGCCGCAGTTTACGCTGGCTGCCGATACTTCCAGTGGCACGCGGCCGGGCTTTTCCACGGCCGCCGAACCGGCCGTCGGGCGGCGTTTGTTCGAGTACATGTTAATGCGGGCGGATGCCTGCCATGCACCGGTGGCGAGTGGCCGTTTCGGTGCCGATATGCAGGTGATGCTGGTGAATGACGGCCCGGTCACCTTCAGCCTCGAGGTGCGCCCGGCCGGGTATTGAAAAAGACGGGTTTTCAGGACGCGGTAACCTGTTACTATATTGTTAAACCATGACTTTTCTTAACGGAATACAGTGATGTCAGAACGGCAGGCAACAGTACAGCGCGACACGCTCGAAACGCAGATCGGCGTGTCGGTCAAGATCGATGGCAGCGGGCAGGGTGTGTTCGACACCGGCCTGCCGTTTCTCGAACACATGCTCGACCAGGTGGCGCGTCACGGCATGATGGATATCGAAGTCAATGCAAAGGGTGACCTGCACATCGATGCACATCACACCGTTGAGGATATCGGCATAACGCTTGGCCAGGCGATCGGGCAGGCCGTGTCCGACAAGCGCGGCATCCGGCGCTACGGGCATGCTTACGTGCCGCTGGACGAAGCGCTGTCACGCGTGGTGATCGACTTCTCCGGCCGGCCTGGCCTCGAGTACCATGCCAGCTACCCGCGCGCGCGTATTGGCGATTTTGATGTCGACCTGTTGCACGAATTTTTCCAGGGCTTCAGTAATCACGCACTGGTAACGCTGCACATCGATTGCCTGCGTGGTGATAATGCGCATCACGTCGCCGAAACAATTTTCAAGGCGTTCGGGCGCGCCATGCGCATGGCGCTGGACGCGGATCCTGCCATGGGTGATATGTTGCCCTCGACCAAGGGAAGCCTCTGACTCTGCCTGTAGTGGTCTGAACCGTTATGTCTTCGATTGCGATCATCGACTATGGCATGGGTAACCTGCACTCCATTGCCAAGGCTATTGAGCATGTTGCCGGCAAGCAGCGTGTTGTTGTCAGTAGCGACCACCCAACCATACTGGCGGCTGACCGTGTGGTGTTTCCCGGTGTCGGCGCGATACGCGACTGCATCGCCGAGCTGAAAAAAACCGGGTTGGACGATGTTATTCGCGAAGTGGCGCAACAGCGGCCACTGCTTGGCGTCTGTCTCGGCCTGCAGGCACTGTTTGACGAGAGCGAGGAAAATGACGGCACTGCCTGCCTTGGCATTTTACCGGGTCGGGTGGTGCGATTCCCGCGTGGCCTGCAAGGTGTCGACACAGGCATCAGCCTGAAAATACCGCACATGGGCTGGAACCGGGTGACGCCGACACATGAGCACCCCATGTGGTCAGGCATTCCGTCCGGCAGCCGCTTCTATTTTGTACACAGTTATCATGCCGTGCCCGCCCGCCGGGAGGATATAGCGGCAACGACCGAGTACGGGCACCAGTTTGCCTCGGTCGTGGCACACGATAACCTGTTTGCCGCGCAGTTCCACCCGGAAAAAAGCCAGCATGCCGGTTTGCAGTTGCTGGAAAATTTTGTTGCCTGGAATGGAGATTCCTGACCGATGATTGTTATACCCGCAATTGATCTTAAAGACGGGCAGTGTGTTCGACTGCGCCAGGGACGCATGGATGATGAAACCGTGTTCGGAGATAACCCCGTGGAGGTTGCCGGCCGCTGGGTCGAGGCCGGTGCACGTCGACTGCACATGGTCGATCTGAACGGTGCGTTTGCCGGAAAACCGGTCAACGCAGCTGCGATCAAGGCGGTTGCCGAGGCTTATCCCGATCTGCCCATACAGGTCGGCGGTGGCATCCGTGACGAGGAAACGGTACAGGCGTATCTCGACGCCGGTGTGCAGTACGTCATTATCGGCACCCGTGCAGTGAGTGCGCCACACTTCGTCAACGACCTGTGCGTGGAATTCCCGGGGCACATCATCGTCGGCCTCGATGCGAAAGACGGCAAGGTGGCAATCGACGGCTGGTCCAAGTTGTCGCACCATTCAGTCATCGACCTGGCGCAGCGTTTCGAGCAGGACGGTGTCGAAGCGATTGTATTCACCGACATCGGGCGCGACGGCATGATGACCGGCGTCAACCTGGAGTCTACCGTTGAGTTGGCGCAGGCTATCAATATCCCCGTGATTGCCTCGGGCGGCATTACCAACCTGGATGATATCCGTGCACTGTGTGGTGTGGCCGACGAGGGTATCATGGGCGCGATTACCGGGCGGGCGCTGTACGAAGGTTCGCTGGACCTTGCCGAGGCGCAGAAGCTGGCCGATGAATTGTGCGCAGCGGGAGCGAAGGCCTGAACATGGCGCTTGCCAAGCGCATAATCCCCTGCCTGGATGTCGATGCCGGACGCGTTGTCAAGGGCGTCCAGTTTGTCGACATCCGCGATGCCGGTGACCCGGTCGAAATCGCACGGCGTTACGACGAGCAGGGCGCGGACGAGTTGACGTTCCTCGATATCACGGCCAGTTCCGACCAGCGCGAGACCATGGTGCACGTGGTCGAGCAGGTGGCCGGCGAGGTGTTCATTCCACTGACCGTGGGTGGCGGTATTCGCGAGGTTGGCGATATTCGCCGCATGCTGAATGCGGGCGCCGACAAGGTCGGTATCAATACCGCGGCGGTGTTCAATCCGGAATTTGTGAAGGAAGCCGCACAACGCTTTGGTTCACAATGTATCGTGGTTGCAATCGACGCAAAACGAACCAGCGCTGAAGGTGAGCCGCCCAAGTGGGAAATATTCACCCATGGCGGCCGCAAGCCGACCGGTATCGATGCCATCGAATGGGCACAACGCATGACGGCCTACGGTGCCGGCGAGATACTGCTGACCAGCATGGACCGGGACGGAACGCGCGACGGCTTCGACCTGGAACTGACGCGTGCAGTGAGTGATGCAGTCGATGTTCCGGTTATCGCCTCAGGTGGCGTCGGTAATCTTCAGCACCTGGCTGATGGCGTGACGCTGGGCCATGCAGATGCCGTGCTTGCCGCCAGCATATTCCATTTTGGCGAACACACCGTCGGCGAGGCCAAGCAATACATGGCGCAACAGGGCATCGAAGTAAGACTGTAGATGCGCAACTACGACGGATTATCCGGTATACGCCGGGACGGCATGGGCTATGCTGTTAATGGTGAAGTGGCCGGGGTCGGGGATGAGTGACAGGGACTGGCTGGATGACATCAGGTGGACCGCAGACGGGCTGGTGCCGGCGATTGCCCAGGATGCGACCGACGGTCGTATCCTGATGATGGCGTGGATGAATCGCGAGGCACTGCAGCTGACTGCGCAAACCGGCACGGCCGTTTACTGGTCACGCTCACGCGGCAAGTTGTGGCACAAGGGCGAGGAGTCCGGTCACCAGCAGCGTATCAGTGAAATCAGGCTGGACTGCGATAACGACGTTATTGTGCTACAGGTAGAACAGATCGGCGGGATCGCCTGTCATACCGGTCGGCGTAGCTGTTTTTACCAGCGCCTTGAAAATGATCGCTGGGTTGCTGTTGAGCCGGTCCTCAAGGACCCGGGTGCCATTTACGGGAAATAGGCAGGATCACCGCTTTATTTCTGCAGTTCCCTCTCACCCAGGGGGAGAGGGACGATAGGGATTCCGGACTGAATATGAGCGATACACTCGAAAAACTGGCAGCTGTAATCGAGGCGCGTAAAGACGCGGACCCCGGCAGCTCCTATGTGGCTGGTCTCTTCGACAAGGGGATGGAAAGTATTCTCAAGAAGGTCGGTGAGGAATCAACGGAAACAATCATGGCCGCACTGGGGCCGGATGATGCACAACTGGTCCATGAAACCGCAGACCTGTGGTTTCACACGCTGGTGATGCTGGCCGCGCGCGGCTTGGGGCCGGATGCCGTGCTGGCCGAACTGGAACGGCGTTTCGGCATGTCCGGCATCGAGGAAAAGGCCGCGCGCAAAAAATAGGGTTAAACTGATTCTGTGTGTAGTC
>JAOULY010000220.1 GCA_029881775.1 Gammaproteobacteria bacterium | reverse complement strand
GTATTCCAGGAAAAGGAGAAAAACGGTGTCAGGAAAATGGGCGTCGTTCGCTCCAGTTTCATCGTCCGCCCGGATGGCACGCTGGCCTATGTTGAGTACGGCGTGACACCGAAAGACCATGCCGGCAAGATGCTTGAGTTTATCCGTACAGAGGCAGGCTGACACAGGCACGGCGGCCGGCATTTACCCGGCCGCCTGCCCGCACAGGTGCGACTTACGACCCGCTCAGCCATACTCACGGTTGGGTCGACAGGCAGCACCTGTCGGTCTGCGTCATTGCCGGTGCGAGGCACATGGAGATTCAGTGCAGGAAGCCGGGAGTGGCCGGCGTGGCAGTCCTCATCACCATAGACCACCGGGTTGGGGATTGCCTCCCCCGATTACGCTACTGAACAGGCCGCCAGCAGTTCGGTCAGGACATCTCCAGCCTTCTTTCCTGCGCCAACAGTTTTTTCTTGTAACGCGACTGCACGATATCGACGATCACCATGACGAAGATGACCATGTAGAACGTTGTCTTGCTCATTGGCGTGACTTCATGGCCAAACAGGTGCAGGTGCGAGACGTGGGCACCTTCGGATAACAGCATAACGCCGACCAGGAACAGGATAAACAGCCCGACCACCTCGTACATGCGGTTCTTTTTCAGAAAATCCGTCACATGGTCCGCCAGCAAGACCATTAACACGCCGCCGATAATGATAGCCGTCGCCATGACAATGAAGTTGTCCGTCAGCGCCATGGCACTAAGAATCGAGTCAAATGAAAATACCGCGTTCATAATGACGACCGAGGTGAGAACCAGCGCGTAGGAGCGGGGCTTGCGTTTAATATGCGCATCCGCCTCCAGCATGATCATGTGACTGATTTCCTTGAGCGCGGTGTACAGGATAAAAACTCCACCAATGAACACCACTATGCCATGCAGATTGAAATTTCCGCTAACCAGGCCTTCGATATCAACGGCGAACAGCGAGTCCTGGAAGGCTGACAGGACGCTGACCAGCGCAAACAGCAACACAATCCTGAGCAGGACGGCCAGACCGATACCCCACTTGCGCAATGATGACTGACGGTCCTTTTCCACCCGTTTCGATTCAAGCGAAATATACAACAGGTTGTCAAAACCCAGCACCGCCTGCAGCATCACCAGCATGCCGAGGGTAAACAGATTCTCAATTGTAAACAGACCTTCCATGCATATGCATCCTTTTCAGGTGTTGTAATTACTTCGCGGGTAAGGCGCAGGATTCAACGCTTGTGCGCCAGAATTGACGTGGTTATTTATCCGGCTTGATGTTTCCCTGTTTTATTGCCAGAACTACCAGCGCAAAGACCAGGGTTGCCAGAACAGTAACTGCCACACCTGCTGCAATTACAAAGGGAAATGTGCGGGCAAACCCTTCGCCGATAATTGCTGTACCAGTCAGTTCTTCAACACCTGCCAGGGTAATAAAAACTGCGCCATAAATTATTATTGGTGCGGCAATGTATGCTGCATGCAATGCGACAGCCTTTCCTTTCGAACACTTGCCCGTCTTTACAATATTTACCTGCCAGAAGAATATGGCAGTCACGTATGCGATATATACCAGCGCCATCATTCAGACAACACTGGCATGCCTGCCAGTAACCGGCAGATCCGGATATATGATTTCAACCTGTAGATACCTGGCTGGCATATCCGGAAGTCAGAACACGGGCAGTTAATAAATAACGTGTCTGCGACCGGAGGCTGTCAGGGCTCATAACCCAGTACGCTTGCCAGCCAGCGCTCAACCTCGCGCACCTTCATCCCCTTGCGCCGCGCATAGTCCTTCACCTGGTCTTTGGCCAGCTTTCCGGTGCCGAAGTAACGCGCCTCCGGATGGGAGAAGTAAAGGCCCGATACAGCGGCCGTCGGCAGCATGGCGTAGCTTTCGGTCAGCGTCATGCCGGCATTGACGTCCGGCCTGATCAGCGACCACAGCGTGCCCTTTTCCGTGTGGTCCGGGCAGGCGGGATAACCGGGGGCCGGGCGGATACCGCGATATTCTTCACGGACCAGCTCATCGTTAGACAGGTTTTCAGCCTTCGCGTAGCCCCAGAACTCCTTGCGTACGCGCTGGTGCATGCGTTCGGCAAAGGCCTCGGCGAGGCGGTCGGCCAGCGCCTTCAGCAGGATGCTGTTGTAATCGTCGTGATCGGCCTCGAATTCCGCAACCTTGTCCTCGATACCGATGCCGGTTGTCACGGCGAATGCGCCGATGTAGTCCTCGACACCCGAGTCTTTCGGCGCGATGTAATCGGCCAGCGCCAGGTTGGGCGCGTTGTTGCGCCGTACCAGTTGCTGGCGCAAGGTATGAAACACGGCCTGCACCTCATCACGTGCATCACTGGTATACAGCTCGATATCGTCATCATTGACCGTGTTGGCCGGGAACAGCCCGACCACGGCGCGTGCCTGCAGCCACTTCTCGTTGACGATGCGCTTGAGCATTGCGTTGGCATCCTGGTAGAGACGCGTCGCCTCTTCACCGACCACCGCGTCGTCGAGGATCTTCGGGAACTTGCCGGTAAGTTCCCATGCCTTGAAGAACGGCCCCCAGTCTATGTAATCAACCAGCTCGGCCAGTGAATAATCATCGAACACTTTAAGCCCCGTGAAAGACGGCTTCACCGGCACGTATGCACCCCAGTCAGTAACAAACTTGTTGGCACGGGCCGCGTTCAGGCTGACCAGGTTGCGGTCCTGTTGCTGGGCGGCACGCTGCTCGCGCAATTCGCGGTAACGAGTCTTGGTTTTTGTGATGAATTCGCCGCGCTTTTCTTCGCTCAACAGGATGCCGGCCACGCCTACAGCGCGAGAGGCGTCGGCGACGTATATGACAGGCCCATGGTACTGCGGATCAATCTTCACCGAGGTGTGTATCTGCGAGGTCGTGGCACCACCGATCAGCAGCGGCAACTCGAAGCCGAGCCGTTCCATTTCCTTGCCGATGTGTACCATCTCGTCCAGCGACGGCGTAATCAGGCCGGACAGGCCGATGATGTCGACATTCTTTTCCTTCGCCGTTTTCAGAATGGTATCGGCCGGCACCATCACGCCAAGATCTATCACCTCGTAGCGATTACATTGCAATACCACGCCAACAATGTTTTTGCCGATATCATGCACATCGCCCTTCACCGTCGCCATCAGGATAGTGCCGTTGGTTTCCATTGCGTCACCCTTCTCTTCTTCCATATAGGGCAACAGCCAGGCGACCGCCTTTTTCATCACGCGTGCGGACTTAACCACCTGCGGCAGAAACATCTTGCCGTCACCGAACAGGTCGCCGACCACGTTCATGCCGTCCATCAGTGGGCCCTCGATCACGTGCAGGGGTCGCACGGCCGCCAGCCGGGCTTCTTCCGTGTCTTCCTCGATGTAATCCGCGATGCCCTTGACCAGCGCATGTTCCAGTCGCTTGTTGACCTCCCATGAGCGCCATTCAAGGTCTTCGACCCTGGCCATGCCCTTGCCGTCGCCGCGAAACTGTTCTGCAATTTCGAGCAGGCGCTCGGTGGCGTCATCGCGGCGGTTCAACACTACATCTTCGACGCGCTCACGCAGCTCTTTGGGGATATCTTCATAGATAGCCAGCTGACCGGCGTTCACAATACCCATGTCCATGCCGTTCTTGATGGCGTGGTAGAGGAACACCGCGTGGATGGCCTCGCGCACCGGGTTGTTGCCACGGAACGAGAACGACACGTTGGACACACCACCGGAGACCATGGCATGCGGCAGCTTCTGCTTGATATCGCGCGTGGCCTCGATGAAATCCAGGCCGTAATTATTGTGCTCTTCAATGCCGGTCGCGATGGCGAAAATATTCGGGTCGAAGATGATGTCTTCCGGCAGGAAACCGACCTGCTCGGTCAGTATGCGGTAGGCGCGTGCGCAAATATCGAATTTGCGCTGACGGGTATCGGCCTGGCCGTCCTCGTCAAATGCCATGACAATCGCCGCTGCACCGTAGCGCTTGACCAGTTCGGCATGACGGATAAATTCAGCCTCGCCTTCCTTCAGGCTGATGGAATTGACCACGCCCTTGCCCTGGATACACTTCAGGCCGGCCTCGATCACGTCCCACTTGGACGAGTCGATCATGATCGGCACACGCGAAATGTCCGGCTCGGCGGAGATCAGGTTCAGGAAACGCACCATCGCCTCTTTCGACTCCAGCATGCCCTCGTCCATGTTGACGTCGATCACCTGCGCGCCGTTCTCCACCTGCTGGCGCGCGACATCCAGCGCTTTTTCGTAATCGCCTTCCATGATCAGTCGCTTGAAAACGGCCGAACCGGTGACGTTGGTGCGCTCAC
>JAOULY010000221.1 GCA_029881775.1 Gammaproteobacteria bacterium | reverse complement strand
CCACATCGGGGTTCTTGACAATAACCGGTGCCGCGGTGATCGGCTTGCTGCTGCCGGCGACGAACAACGGCCTGGGCGTCGTGCCCGCCCTGTAGGCGACTCCCCAGTTACCCGGATTCGTACTGGACAGGTCGAACGCCCACATATTACCAAACAGGTCGCCGGCATACGCCCGGTCCGCCACACCGTCGCCATCCGTATCGATCACCGCCGGTGTCGACAGACCATTGCGCGTGGTGGTATCACCGACACCGGTCGAGATCTTGACGTAATCAGTAGGTGACCAGGTACCGTCCAGGCCCTCTTCAAGGTAAAGAATGAACAGTTTCGCCTCGCCACTGCCGGTGTCGTTATAACCGTTACCAAAGATCACGGCCCATTTGCCGTTGGGCATCAACACGATGGCTGGCTGGCTGAATGTATGACCGAGATCGGCGTCATCCGCACTGGAGAACTCCCACATGACGGTGTCCGCCGCCGCGGTACTGGTCTCGGCATACGCCGTCGGATCAGTGATATCCAGTGCAAACAGGCCCCTGCCACCACCACGCAGACCACCAACCAGCACGGACCTCCAGGCCGCCGTTCCGGCAACGGTCGTCCTGGCAAACACGTCCGTAACCGACGGGCGCAGGTCAACATAATAGCGATGACCATAGGCGGGATCCGTCAGGTAATGCAAGCCCTCGTTAACGGTGGTGGAAAACAGCGATTGCGGCATATAGGCAAGCACTTCGCGGCCGTCGCTTTCTCTAAAGCCATGCAACATGCCGTCATTCGCGCCGAGGTAAACAATACCGGCACGGTTACTCTGTGCCAGCCTGAAGTCACTGTAAGCGACCGTGGCGCCCGGCAGTGTATCCGGCCAGTTAACTTCCGGGATGCCAACATAGACCGGTGCGGAATGAATGATGTCGCCAAGTCTGCTGGCACGTGCCCGCAGACCCTTGGACGTATAGGTATTCGTGCCATCGGTATGGTTACAGATACCGGGATCACCGTTCTCACAGCTACGCAAACCGCGCAGGTAGGCCAGCCGCGCGAGCGCCGTTGCGTCGTTATCGGTGCCGCCACTCGGGTTGGTGCGCAGGTCATTTCTCTGCGCCGTCGTCAGGTTTGCCCACTGGAAAGCGACACCGTCGGTTCCATTGTAGGTCAGGATCGTGCGTGGATTCGTTGACAGGTCACGTGCGGTCAGCAGCGTGCCGGCCTCCCAGGTCGGTGTATTGTTGATTGCACCGGTGATCGCATCCAGCGCGTAGGACACCAGGTTGCCGGTCCACCTGCCGCTGGTAAAGCGTGCCAGGTAGACCTGCGAGTTGGTACTTAGCGTACTGGTGTTGAGTGCCACAGCAGCGCCCGAGGAAACCTGTGCATTAATATTGCCAATTGAAGTATTGATACTGCTGATCAACTGCCCCGGATTACCGGCATTCAGGAAGCTGCCCCGGCCATTCCAGGCCGCATGTCGCATGTCGTCGATCGTGGTCAGCTCATTCGGCACCGGCGTGGGCCATGCAAACGGCGTTACCTGGTCCGGCGGATTGCTGGTCAGCGTACCTTCGACACCAAACACAACCGTGAACGTCTTCATGTGCTGGTGCATCAGATCATCGGCAAGACCCGATGGATCGACACCGACCGTGACGGGCACCCTGTCCCTCAGGGTCGTAGCCAGGTCGTTTTCGTAATAGTGCATTGCGACATCCGCCAGGGTATCCTCCACATCGGCCGCACCATCTGCAAAGGAGCCACCGTCAAAAATCGTGTCGTTGTCGGTATCCGCGTTGCCCACTGAAGGTGATGGAGGATCACCCCTCCAGAAACCGTCCGACATCAGCAGGGAAAAATTCTTCTGGCATTCACCGCCATTCGCCGCCGGTAATATGGGTGAATTACCCCAGTCACTGTTAATACTCATATCGAAGTAATCACCGACAGCCTGCAAAGCCTGGCGCAACGGCGTACCACCCGATGAGCTTATTTGAAATAGCCGGGTCAGCAACGCCGACTTGTTGGCCGCCGCCGTCGGATCAACCGGCAGGGAAATATCATCGATATCCTGCACCTCTACCGGCGAAAAATTCTTGACAGTCGCGTTGATAGTCGACATACCGACCCGCGACGTCGATTCTGAAATAACCTGTGACAATGCACGCTTGGCTACATACTCGCGTTTGCGGTAATAGCTGTACCAGTTGGCATAGTTCTGCTGCGAATTCGGATTGATGGCGGTACCGGTTAGCGGCAACGAAGTGACGGCAACACCGCCGGAATTATTGGCAACGTTGCCACACTCATCATCCGCGCTGGCAGGTGCCGTCCCTGCGGAATCACCCACCGCCGGTACCGGCCCGTCATACTCACCGTCATTATCGCTATCGGTCCAGATGAAATAGACATGCGTACTGATATTGGTGGTCGCTGTATTGTAGGGATTATCACGCGCCGTCGTGAGCGTCAGGTCGGCATAGGCATTACCCGCGCTATCATTGCCAATCCAGGGCGTGTACTGCACTGTCGGGTCATAGGCCATGACGTTGAATCCGCTACACGTCAGACGCCGGTCCTCACGGTCTCTGGCTGCATCTGCACCATTGGCGGCCGTATAGGAACCGGGTGGATGGTAGAGAGCGCCTGTATACGCGACATCCCCGGGATCAGCCGTGCCTTTATTCAGTATCTGTTCCCAGCCCATGCTGCCCGAATCATCGATCATAAGTGCAATGTTCGGCTGTACCGCATTCTTCAGGAACAGCGGACTGGTCGAGATGACGCCGGGAGCCGCCTGTGTCGCCACACTGTGCAAGGCAACAAATGCCGCCAGCATGCTGGTTAACAGCGATGAGCCGAAGGATGTCAGTTTACGGTTTCTTGTGTTCATGGTTACACCTGCTTTGTGCATATGAGGCCGATGCGTGTCCGGCCACTACTGAAATTGGTTTCTATCAATTCACCCGGTCAGAATTGCCGACCGTAATTACTGCGTAATATGACCTCGGCACCGGTTGCCGCACCGCCGGTACCGCGACTGGTAACCTGGAACGTTGTCACGTCACCTGAACCCTTGTTTTCACCGTAACCGGTCAGGTTCATGGAGCCCTGCGTGCCGGAAACCAGGCCGAGCTCCTTGACGATGTATTTCGCAGAGCTACTGCCGGTCGGCGCCGTTGCCGTCACATAGTTGGACGTATTGGCATCGAGCCAGGTCGCGGGCGTGTTGTAATAGGGTATTGTATCGGCACGCCTGTACAGGCCGTTGCTACCCGTCAGCGCAGCCGGCGAGGCGACCGCCTCGATCCAGGCCTCGGCCTCGCGCAGCCCTGCTTCGGCCGATTGCAATGCAATTGTCCGGTCACGCGTGGCGTAGGACATACTTTCTTCCAGCGCCGTTCCCTGCATGGAACTCACGCCAATAATGGTCAGCACCAGCAGCAACATCAGGCTGACAACCAGGATCGCACCACGCTGCGCATGCGGAGAATGGCCGGTGTTCATTTTTCGTGACGATAAAGACATAGCGTTTACTCCTCTCACTGCACCCGGTTGCGTACGGTCACCGTACTGTTGAATACCTGGTACAGGCGATTGTCGCCGGCCTGTGCGGGAGGTTGATTGTTGTAGGTAATCATCATCCGCGTGTCGGTGAGATTGTCTTCGTAGCTCTGCACCAGCAGTGAAATCTTCAAGCTGACGACGTTTTCCATATCCGCAACACTGCCTGCAGGCACATAGTAGTTGGCGGTGCCGTCGGCGTCGGTATCCTCACCGTAGAGGACTTGCATATTGGCAATCCCGTCCACAAGCTCCTGCGGGCCGGTACCCAGGTCCCGGTACAGGCCTGGCTGGCCGGTCACGCCATTGGTGGCAATGGAATAGACCGCGCTGCGCAACCTGAATATCTGTGCGTCATCGCCGTACACCTTGGACAGGCAGTGTGCGTTGGCACCCGGGCAACCCGGGTTGGTGGCATTATAATTACCCGGCGTTTCACCACTGCCGGTGTTGTGCACCAGCGTGCCGGTTCCGCCCGGGTTTGAATTGGTTAGCTGGAGAACATCCGCTGCCTCGCAGTCGCTGACGATGATGACATCGCCCTGCGCGAGACCATTATTCGGCGGCACCTTCAGATTCGAACTGGCCTGTGGACCAAAGGGCGGTTGCACACCCAGCGCAGAGCCAACGGCGCCACGCATGGTAATCGTGTCGGGCGCATTACCGCCGCCATCAGTCCCGCCCACACCACCGGAGCCGATATCATATTGCCAGTCTGTTCCACCATTGAGCGGATCGAGGTTATTAGCGACCTTGCTGACAGTGTTGGCACAGCCCCAGAAATCGGCCATGCGG
>JAOULY010000014.1 GCA_029881775.1 Gammaproteobacteria bacterium | reverse complement strand
GCTGATGTCATCCACGCTGCCGCTGAGTGCCGCCACCTGGAAGCCGGTCTGGACGTTGACGCCCTGGCGGAGCATTTCTCGTTCCAGCACGTCACTGATCATCGGGTCGAAGTTCTCCAGCAGGCGCTTCTCCAGGGCAAGCAGAGTGACATCTGAGCCGAGCGCATTGAGTACTCCGCTGAGTTCCACGCCGATATAACCGCCGCCGACGATGGCCACACGTTTCGGCTGTTCCTGCAATGCAAAAAAGCCGTCCGAGGTAATGCCCAGTTGCGCGCCGGGCAGCGACGGCACGACCGGCTGGCTGCCAGTGGCGAGTACAATGTGATCGCTCGTGTAGTGCTGCCCGTCGACCGCGACCGTGCCTGAATCTACAAGCGTGGCATGTCCCTGGATATGTGTAATGCCGCAGTTACCGATGTAATCACTCCAGTAGTTATTGATGTTACCGGTGTACTGGTTGCGGCCGGACACCAGTGCATGCCAGTTGGTCTTTGTGCGCGTGGCGGGGATGCCAAAATCCTGCGCAGCATGGACATCGTGGGCCAGGCTGGCCGCGTACCACATCACCTTTTTCGGCACGCAGCCGTTATTGACACAGGTTCCGCCAAGGGGATTCGGGTCGATAATCGCGACCTTTCTGCCAAGCATGGCGGCCTTCTCTGCGACGGCCAGGCCGCCGCTGCCGCCGCCAATGGCGATAAGCTCGAAATGCTGCGTATTCATGTTGTACTCCTGTTATTTGCAGTTGTCTGCCTGTGTTTGTTTGCGGGTTGTTATTGCGCGGTGCCATGCTGGTGATGGCACCGTCGCAATATTAAACCCGGGTCATGCCGCGTTTCGGGTTTGTCCGGCAAGCCAGGCTTCCAGGCTTTCCGAGTCACCGATACGATCGCCGTTGATGAATACCTGCGGGACGGTCGATGCCCCTGAGACCGCGCGGATGGTGGCTTCGGTGAAGTCACGGTTCAGTACCAGTTCCTCGAACCTGATGCCGGCATCGTGCAACAAACCCTTGGCACGTACGCAGTAGGGGCAACCCTCGCGGCTGAACACGGTAACGTCAAGTGGCTTGACCGCATCGGGTGCAATGTAGCTCAGCATGCTATCGGCGTCGGAGACCTCAAAGGGGTCGCCCGGTACATCCGCTTCTATGAACATCTTTTCGATGACGCCGTCCTTTACCAGCATGGAATAACGCCAGGAGCGCTCGCCGAAGCCAAGGTCGTCCTTCGGCACCAGCATGCCCATGGCGCGGCTGAAGTCGCCATTGCCGTCGGGCAGGAAGGTCACGTTGTATGCCTTTTGTTCCTTGCGCCATTCGTTCATTACAAAGGCGTCGTTGACCGAGACACAGATGACTTCATCAATGCCATGCTGCCTGAATGCCGGCGTCAGCTGGTTGTAGCGCGGCACGTGCGTTGACGAGCAGGTCGGGGTAAATGCGCCGGGCAGGGCAAAGACTACGACCGTCCTGCCCCTGAATATTTCATCGGTGCTGACATCGACCCACTCGTGGTCCTGACGGGTACGGAAAGTGGTCTGCGGGACTTTCTGGCCTTCACGATTCTGCAACATGGTTGTCTCCTTTTGATGAAGTTGAATACTGTCTACGGGAAACATTCTCGGCCATGTGAGTAGATAGTAGAAATCGATTGTATAAATATTAACGATAGAAAATAGCTATGACACAGGCAGGGGGGTCTGTACCCCTGGATTCGAGAAATTCGGGGCGGGCCCGGGATGGCGGAAAGAAAGGGGACTGCGCTGCTTTACTGGTTCTGCAACAGAAGCATCGGGCTGCGCCCAACCACCGTCCGTGTCCCCCAGTATCCTGCTGCGCCGATGAGTAGCGCGCCCGCTATGGGTGCGATGATCCATATATGCCAGTGGAAACTGTGCTGCAGGTCCAGTACTTCGCTGTACAGCACCCAGGCCAGGCATTCCGTGCCCATGGCAGCAAGCAGGCCCGCAATCCCGCCTAACGCGGTGAACTCCGCCAGGTGTCCGCTGCGTAACTGCCGGCGGCTGCCACCGAGTGCCCGCAGCAGTGCACCTTCATAAAGCCGGTCATCCTGGCTGGTCTGCAGGGCTGCGAACAACACGGCAAAACCGGCCAGCAGTGTAAACACCAGTACATACTCAACTGTCAGCGTGACCTGCCGGAAGACAACACCGACCTGTTCGATCACCCGGTCCATCTCCAGCACAGTCACTGCCTGATAACGGGCCACCAGTTCGCGCAGCAAGGGTTTTTCTTCTTTCCCGAGTTTAAAGCTCGTCATGTAAGTCGTGGGAAACTGATTGATCACCTGCGGGGGAAACACCATGTAGAAGTTGGGACGGAATGATTCCCACTGCACGCTGCGAATACTGGTAACCTCGGCGCTGAGCGTCTCTCCACCAATCGAGAAGCCCAGCTCGTCACCCATTTTTATATCCAGTCTTTCGGCTAACTTTGATTCTACTGATACCCGTGGTTTTCCGGTGTCTTCCGGTTGCCACCAGCGTCCTGTCAGGATTTGATTGTCTGCCTGCAGCACGGTCGTCCAGGTCAGGTTGAGTTCCCGGTTCAATGCATTGTCGCTGCGCTCCTCTTTGGTTACCGATTTTTGCACTGCTGTCCCGTTAATCTTCACCAGGCGGCCGCGCACCATGGGATAAAGCTGCTCGGTAACCACCCCGGCAGCTTGCAGGGAGCTTGCAAATTCCTCTACCTGGTCAGGCAGGATGTTGATGGCGAAGTGGTTGGGAACATCGGCAGGCAGCTGGGCCTGCCAGGTCGTCAACAGGTCTGTGCGGACCAGTGCAACCACGGCCATCGCCATCAGTGTCAGGCTGAATGCCAGGATCTGGCTGATGCTGCTTTGCCGGCGGCGCCAGAGATTGTTCAAGCCGAAGCGCCATGCGACGCCGACACGGCTATTAAAGCGCCGGCTTAACGACAACAGCAGCAAGGCCAGCAGGCTCAACAGGGCTGCCAGCGCAATACCGCCGACCAACACCGATAATGTCAATGGCCAGCTATCGGTATAGCGCCACATCACTGCCACGATAGCGCAGAGGGCGGCACCGTAGACCAGCCAGGCGCGGCTGGGCAGGGGCAGCAGCTCGCGACGCAGCACCCGTAAGGGGGGCACATCTTTCAGGCGCATCACCGGCGGCAGTGCAAAACCGGCCAGCGTGATAATGCCGGTGGCGAATCCCGCGAGCGCCGGCCACGCGTGCGGCGTAGCGGGTGCAACGGGCAGCAACCCGGCCAGCAGATATAACAGGCCGTACTGTGCGACCCAGCCGAGGATACAACCGACGGCCGAGGCGAGCAGGCCGATTAGCAGTAGCTGCGGTAGATAAAGCCCGAGAAGATCCCGCTGCGTGGCACCCATGCAACGCAGCATCGCGCTGGTGTCGAAATGCCGCTCGCTGTAACGTCGCGCCGCCATGGCCACGGCGACCCCCGCCAGCACGATCGCCGCCAACACGGCCAGCCCGAGGAAACGTTCCGTCCGTTGCAGGGTTGTACCCACGGCGCGACCGCTCTCCTGTACACCGACCAGCTCATGGCTGGGTCCCAGGCGCGGCGCCAGCCATGCCCGGTATTTGGACACGTCCGCCTCGTGGCCCGCAAACAGATAGCGATAGGTCAGCCGGCTTCCCGGTTGTACCACGCTGGTTGCGGCGACATCGGCCATCCGCATCAGCAGTCGCGGCGCGACACCGAAGGGATTGCCGACACTGCCGGGCTCAAAGGTTATGACCCGGGTGATCCTGAGTCGATGCGCGCCGACTTCTACCTCATCACCCACCTGCAGGCCAAGGTTCGTGAGCAGGCGCGGCGCTACCCATGCCTCGCCGGGCAGAGGCAGTGCCTGCGTTGCCGCGTCGGGCGCGAACGGGGCGGCTGCTGTGCGTATCTCGCCACGCAGGGGGAAGCCGTCCTGCACGGCTTTCACGCCGGAAAGCAACAATGCCTCACCGTTGATCACCATGCTGGCAAACTCAAGGGTCTCGATGGCCTGCAGGCCTTTGTTGCGTGCCTCAACCAGCCAGTCGGCCGCGATGGGGCGTGAACTCTCCAGTACCAGGTCGGCGCCGAGAAATCCCGCTGACTGGTTGGTCATGCCGCGGCCAAGTCGATCGGTGAAGAAACCGATGGTGGTACTGGCTGTCACGGCGATCACCAGCGCAGCCACCAGGATACGTTGCTCTCCGGACTGCCAGTTGCGCGCCAGTAGCCGCATGGCCAGCGGGAAGTGGATCATGCCGTGGACGCCGCTTTTACAGGGGATACAATCCGACCGGCCTCGAGGTGGATCAGTCGCTCACAGCGGCTGGCCAGGTGCTCGTCATGGGTCACGAGTACCAGGGTAGTACCCTTGTCCCGGTTGAGGCGGAACAGCAAATCAATGACCGTTTCACCGGTCACGTTATCGAGATTACCGGTGGGTTCATCGGCAAACAGGATGGCAGGTTCGGTGACAAAGGCCCGTGCAATGGCCACGCGTTGCTGTTCACCACCCGATAGCTGTTTCGGGTAATGTTGCAGCCGTTCTCCCAGCCCCACGCGGCTTAACAATTCCGCCGCCTGCTCGCGCGGTTGCCGATCTCTTCTCAATTCCAGTGGCAACATGACGTTTTCGAGCGCCGTCAGGTTGCCCAGCAGTTGAAAGGACTGGAATACGAAACCGACTAACTCACCACGCACACGGGCCCTGCCATCTTCGTCAAGATCGTGCAGCGGGTAGTGCGACAAAAACACTTCACCTGCAGAGGGAAGGTCCAGTCCGGCAAGCAACCCCAGCAGGGTCGACTTGCCGGAGCCGGAAACACCGACAATGGCCACGGACTCGCGCGCCTGTATTTCGAGATGGATATCCGTGAGGATATCGAGGGGGCCGGCGGCAGTCTCCACACGTTTACTCAAGTGTCGGGCGGCAATCATGATGCTATGCTTTGTCTCAGTCATGTTGAATCGAGTCCTGCTCCTGCTGTTACTGGTGCTGCCGAATCTGGCGGTTGCCAATATCATACTGATTGTTGGCGACAGCCTCAGTGCCGCCTACGGCATTCCGGTAGAAAATGGCTGGGTGTCCCTGCTACAGGAGCGCCTCGATACGCGCGGCTATCGTTATAAAATTATCAATGCCAGCATCAGCGGCGATACAACCGCCAATGCCCGTGCCCGGCTAACCCGGGCGCTTGCCAGCCATGAGCCGGCAGTCGTGCTGCTGGCACTCGGCGGTAACGATGGCCTGCGCGGCCTGTCGCTTGCGGCGATGAAAAGCAATCTCGATACCATGATTTCGAGTGTGCAGGAAGCGTGTGCGCAGGTGTTGCTCATCGGTGTGCAGTTACCACCTAACTATGGTTCCCGATACACGGAAAAGTTCCAGGACATTTACCATGAGCTCGCCCGTGAACGTGATATAACGTTGCTGCCTTCGTTGGTAGACGGTATCGGTACCGAGCAGGACCTGATGCAGGCAGATGGCATTCATCCTAACGCCACCGCCCAGCCCCTCATCCGTGACCGCGTTTGGGAGGCGCTGGTGCCGCTGCTCGGGAAGTAACAGCGGGCAGGCCACCGTTTGCCGAAGCATTAATAGCTTGGACACCTGTATGCCTGCGGGTGTACAATGCACCACCTTACCTCCCTCTATTTTCTCCCAGTGAAAATTCCGGCCGGTGAGTGCTTTTCAGCACCACTAACCGCTCAGGAATAACAGCCGCGTTACCTGGCTGCTCCTCTCCGGCTAGCCTTATCAACCGGCCACAGGGGCGCAACTGCCATGACACCAGGTACTTTCCAGATTATTGCTGGCGCTGCTGCCAGCGACACTTTCCGCCGCGTTGGTAATCTCCATTCAGGTGTAAACATAACAAGAAGTACCCCATGAGTAGAATGCGGCAAACCCCGGTCATTTCCTTTCGCGCACTGATTCTTCTGGCACTGCTGGCGACTGTACCAGGTGTTGTGTGCGCCGAGGGCAATGCTGGCGAGATACCTGAAAATGCGCGCTTGAAAGAATACGGTAAAGGATGGGAGTGTGAACGGGGGTATCTTGCAATTAACGGGGGTTGTGATTTTATCGAGGTGCCTGCGTATGCATATCTGACAAACGCCTCCTACGGCAACGGGTGGAAGTGTGATCGCGGGTATCGAGAAGTCAACGGGAACTGCTCGGCTGTTAATGTGCCAGCCAATGCATACGCCACAAACTTGCCCAATGGAAATGGATGGCGGTGCGGGCGAGGTAATCGGGAGCTCAACGATGCCTGCGTAGCAGTCAAGGTGCCGGTAAATGCTTATTCTACAAATACCTCCTTTGGACGCGGCTGGAAATGCGTACAAGGTTATCGGGAGGTCAATGATGCCTGCGTTGCCATCCAGGTACCGGTGAACGGATATTACTCGGACTCTTCCTCCGGGCTGGGCTGGGAGTGCGAGCGCGGGTTTCGCGCGATCAACGAATCCTGCGCCGAAGTGAAAGTGCCACCGAACGGGTACTTGACAGATTCCTCCTACGGGACAGGCTGGAAGTGCGACCGTGGGTTTCGCGTGGTCAACAAGAAATGTGTTGCCCTGGTGGTGCCGGAGAATGCGTACCTCCATTCTTCCGGAGCTGAATGGAGATGTAGCCGCCCGTACAAAAAACGAAATGAGCAGTGTGTTCTGCCCTGAAGTGTGTAGACAGGCCATGCCTGCCGTCGTGGCCCGGGCAGCCCTTGTTAACGGCAGCAGACTGGCAATTACCTATAAATTATCTGGAGAAACATCATGTCGAAAGAACGAAAACCTAACAAGGAAGAAAAGAAAAAAGCGCTCCTGACACCAATAGAAAAGAAGGCCGCCAAGAAAGCCAAGAAGGAAGCCAGGGGCTTGCTGGGCGAACACGGGGGTCGATAAATTCCATCAGGCAGGCAGCATGCCAACCTGATAAAGGATGCCGCGCGGGCTGTCGGGAACCGGCGGTATTCCTGCATTTTCAGAGCTGATCGCTGCAGTAGCGGTGTCCAGTGGTCCGGGGCTGCTCGCTGCACCCTGCGTTACACAGCAACGCGCAGTCATGACAGCGGCTGGAGGTTGCCGAAAAAATGCATGTAAGTTCAGGAACACTCAGCATTGAACTCGCCGACCTCGTTCTGTTCAATCACCCGCAGTTGTATCTTTAAACCGGTACCGCACCGGTCACCCTGGGTTCGGGTGAGGAGAATGGCATAATCACCAAAGCATTTGGACTTGTGTCACGCACACACAACGCGTTGCGTAACGACCAGGATACCGAGTTGCTGCGCTCGGAGCTATTCAGCATTGAGCAACTCACACGTCATGCGCTAACGCTGGCTGATCTGCATAGCATCGATCCGCATTCAGGGCCGGACCGGTTGCTGCCACGGCTGGCCGATAATGAGCGCGTTCTTCTGGCGGCGTATGACGTCGTAACCGCTGCAGACACGCCGGGGCAACGGATCGTTCCGGCGGAAGCCTGGCTGCTCGACAATTTTTATCTCATCGAGCAACAAATCAGTTTGGCACGCCGGCATCTGCCGCGCGGCTACAGCCGGCAGTTGCCGCGACTGGCTAACGGTCCGTCAGCCGGTTTCCCCCGCATCTATGATCTGGCACTGGAATTGATCTCCCACATGGATGGCCGTGTCGACAATGATAATGCCACCCGGTTCATAGCCGCCTATCAGAGCGTTGAACCATTAAAACTGGGCGAATTGTGGGCATTCCCGATCATGCTGCAGTTGGCGCTGCTGGAAAACCTCCGCCGTGTCGGGGTGCGTATCGCCCGTCGGCGCGAGGAGCGCGATGCGGCTATCACCTGGGCGGACCGCATGCTCGTGACGGCCGAAAGCGAGCCGCGGCAGCTTATCCAGTTGCTGGCCGAGTTTGCCAATGCCGATGTGCCGCTGACCGCGCCGTTTGTGGAGGAATTTTACGCGCGGCTCCAGACCCAGGGGCCCGCAATGGCGTTCGTTCAAACCTGGGTCGAACATAAACTGTTCGAACAGGGTGTGACCGCAACGCAGTTATCGGCGGCCGCCGCCCGCACAGCCGCGACCAACCAGATTTCCATCGCCAACAGTATCGGCAGTCTGCGCTTCATCGGCGCAATGGACTGGAGAGATTACGTCGAGTCGCTCAGCGTTGTCGAACAGACGCTGCGCAAAGACCCTGCAGGGATGTACGTCAGCCAGGATTTCGCCACCCGCGACCGCTACCGGCATGTCATCGAGGACGTGGCACGGGGTTGTGCGCACAGTTCATGTAGTGAGTCAGCGGTGGCGCATGAAGCGATTATTCTCGCGCAGACGGCTGCAGAGCAATTGGGCAGCAAGGACCGCAGCGCGCATGTCGGCTATTACCTGATTGATCGCGGTCGACAGAGTCTGGAACGTGCGGTCGGCTGTCGTTTGTCGTGGGCCAGGCGAGCCAGCCGGGTGAGCCGGCAATTCCGCCTGTTCTTTTATCTCGGTCCCGTGGTGTTGCTCACGCTGCTTTCGACAGCGGTCGTGCTCGACTCTTTCGGCGGGTTCGAGCCGGGGGACTGGCGGTACTGGTTCCTGGCGGTCACCGGCGCAACCGGCATCTCGGCACTGTTCGTTCCGCTGGTGAACCTGTTGGTCACGCTCGTCTTGCCGCCTCGGGCCTTACCCCGAATTGATTTTTCGGAAGGTATACCTGTCGCTCATCGCACGATGGTGATTGTCCCCACCTTGCTGGGCAAGCCGCAAGAAATTGATGCTCTTATCGAAGCCATGGAGATCCGCTATCTCGGTAATCGTGACCCTAATCTGTTTTTTGCCTTACTGACGGATTTCCGTGACGCGCCTGAGTGCATGCTGCCAGGCGATGACGCATTGCTCGCACACGCGCAAGCCGCTATCGAGGCACTAAACGAGACTTATCGCGATGACCGCCCGGACATCTTTTATTTGTTTCACCGACCGCGGGTGTGGAATCCGGTCGAGCAGGTGTGGATGGGGTATGAACGCAAGCGCGGCAAACTTGAGCAATTCAATGCCGTGCTGCGGGGCGAGGAGCAAACGGCATTCTCGAAGATTGTCGGTGATGTAGCTATTCTCGCTTCGATCAAGTACGTCATCACCCTGGATACCGACACGCAACTGCCCCGTGATGCGGCACGTACACTGATAGGCAACATCGCTCACCCGCTCAATCGGCCGGTGTACGATGCCAGCAAGGGGCGCATCGTTGAAGGCTATGCGATCCTGCAACCACGCGCGTCTATCAGTCTGACCAGTGCTGGTCAGTCACGCTTTACCAAACTATTCGCGGGCGAGTCAGGCATCGATCCCTACACGCGCGAGGTATCGGATGTCTACCAGGATCTTTTCGCGGAGGGGTCGTTCATCGGTAAAGGCATCTACGATGTAGACGCTTTTCGTCAGGCCGTCGATGGACGCTTTCCGGAGAACCTCATTCTCAGTCACGACTTGCTGGAAAGCGGTTATGCACGTTCGGCACTGGTAACCGATGTTGACCTCATTGAAGAGCACCCGTCCAGCTACACCATCGAGGCCAGCCGGCGGCACCGCTGGATACGTGGCGACTGGCAGATTTCCGGCTGGCTGTTACCGCGCGTGCCTGGACCGCCCGGATCAGATGGATCGAAGGCAAAGCGGCAACTGAACCCTCTCAGTCTTCTGTCGATGTGGAAAATTTTCGACAACCTTCGTCGCAGTCTCGTACCGCCTGCGTTGCTTGCCTTGCTGGCAGGGGGTTGGCTGTTGGGTTCGGGGTCGGCGTGGTTCTGGACCTTGCTGGTCGCGACCGTGGTGTTCCTGCCTGCCTTGCTGACAACCGCGATTGAACTTATCCGCAAGCCTGAAGAACGTGACTGGCTGGCGCATCTGTTCCTGACCGGAAAATCAGCGAGTCACACGCTGGCACTTGCTTCGTTGACGTTGGTCTTTTTGCCCTACGATACGCTGATTTGCCTGGATGCGATCCTGCGCTCGGGTGTGCGAATGTTATTCACTCGATGTGGATTGTTAATCTGGCAACTACCATCCTACGCAAGCCGCAATGCGCGTCGTACGCTGGCCGATTATTTTACGGAGATGTGGATTGCGCCTGTTGTGGCGCTGGCGCTGGCCTTTGTATTGTGGCAAACGCGCTCGGCGGAGTGGTTCTTCTGGGCACCTGTCTTGTTGCTCTGGCTGGTGTCACCTGTCGTCGGCTGGTGGATCAGCATACCGCTTGTGTTCCCGGCACCGGACCTGACCTTTGATCAACGGGCGTTCCTGCGGGCATCGGCCCGGCGAACGTGGCGTTTCTTTGCAGACTTCGTTGGTCCAGATGATAACTGGTTGGCACCCGATAACTACCAGGAATATCCAGCGCCGGCCATCGCCACGCGTACCTCGCCCACCAACATCGGGATGTCATTGCTTGCAAACCTGGCGGCATATGATTTCGGCTACATATGTGCCGGTGAATTCCTGTCCCTTACCGGGAACACGCTGGCCACGATGGAAAAGCTGGAACGCTATCGCGGCCATTTCTACAACTGGTACGACACCCGCACGCTGCAGCCGCTGCGCCCGCAATATGTATCCTCGGTGGACAGTGGCAACCTGGCTGGCAGCCTGCTGACCCTGCAAGCGGGACTGGCTGAGTTGAAAGATCAGCCGGTGCTGTCAGTAAATGCGTTTCAGGGATTGCAGGATACCTTGCAGGTGCTGGTCGAGCACCTGCCTGAGTCTTTATCCCCGGAGCTTGCGAAGCAGGTCGGGTTTCTGCAGGACGTACTGCGCCCACTCACAGCGCCGGAACTCACGGTAACAGCAAGGCAACAGGCCCCGGCTGTCACGGAAAATTTGCTGGACGAGATTCATCGCATTGACGGGGCGCTGGTTGCGTGTCTGCCGGCGAATATCGATATCGATGGCGAACTGTATTACTGGGCACAGGAATTTGACCGGCAAGCCGGCGCAATTCGGGATGATCTTGCACTCCTGCTGCCTGATCCGGGGCACTTCAGCAACGTTTTGACACTGGCGGAACTGGCCAGCGCGCACGCCGGGGGTACTGTAGCGCCGGATTACAAGGCGGCGCGGGAGCGGCTTCGGGTTATCGATGATCTGGAGAATCGTTGCCGCGAACTGGCGGTAATGGATTTTGAATTCCTCTACGATACAGCAAGCGATTTGCTGAGCATCGGTTACGACGTGGGCGAACGGCGCCGTGATCCGTCATGTTATGACCTGCTTGCATCCGAAGCACGCCTGGCCAGTTTCCTGCTCATTACACAGGGACAGGTGCCACAGAAGCACTGGTTCGCGCTTGGCCGTCTGCTGACAAGCCATGGCGGCGACGTGAGCCTGATATCATGGAGTGGCTCGATGTTCGAGTACCTGATGCCGCAACTGATCATGCCGGGTTACGAGAACACCTTGCTGGGACAGACGTGCAAGGCCGCGGTCTCGCGCCAGATCGAATACGGCCGGCAACGCGCTGTGCCCTGGGGTATTTCCGAGTCCTGTTATAACGCCACTGATATGAACCAGGTTTATCAATATCGGGCCTTCGGCGTGCCCGGCCTGGGTCTCAAGCGCGGGCTGGGAGAAGACCTGGTCATTGCGCCTTACGCCAGCGCGCTGGCGCTGACGGTGATGCCGCAGCCGGCGTGTCGCAATTTGCAGCGGCTTGCGGACGAGGGCTTGCTCGGTGATTACGGTTTCTACGAGGCGGTTGATTACACGCCTGCACGCGTGCCGCGGGAAAATAGCCATGCCATCGTGCGTACCTTCATGGCGCATCATCAGGGCATGAGCCTGCTGTCCTTTGCGCATGTATTGCTGAACCGCCCGATGCAGCGCCGCTTCATGTCAGACCCCCTGGTACGGGCGACGGAACTGTTGTTGCATGAGCGTGTGCCGAAGCAGGGCGCCACCTTGCATCCGCATGCGGCCGAGGTAAGTGCCGCCGCGCAACCCGGAGTGGAAGCAGGTGCGATCATGCGCGTATTTACCGATCCGGATACGCCGATGCCCGAGGTACACCTGTTGTCCAACGGCAGTTATCACGTCATGGCGACCCATGCCGGTGGCGGTTACAGCAGCTGGCGCGAGCTGGCCGTCACCCGCTGGCGCGAGGATGCCACTACCGATTGCTGGGGTACATTTATTTATTTGCGCGACCGCGACACGGGAGTTTACTGGTCAAGTGCGTATCAACCGACACTGTGCAAGGCCGATCACTACGAGGCGATCTTCGTGCAGGCGCGTGCTGAATACCGGCGGCGCGATCACGCGATCGAGGCGCACACCGAGATCAGTGTTTCACCCGAAGACGATGTCGAGATCCGCCGTGTCACGCTTACCAACCTGTCAGCGCGTACCCGTCATATCGAAGTGACGAGTTATGCGGAGGTGGTGCTGGCGCCGTTGAATGCCGACCTGGCCCATCGCAGTTTCAGCAACCTGTTCGTGCAAACCGAAATCCTGCCCGACCGGCAGGCGATCCTGTGCACGCGGCGTCCGCGCACACCGGGAGAGCAGGTGCCATGGATGTTTCACCTGCTGGCCGCGCCCGACGCGGTTGCCACCGAGACATCTTACGAGACCGACCGCGCCAGATTCATCGGTCGGGGCCGAACGGCGGCCAATCCGCTGGTGCTGGATGACGGCGCAGTATCCCTGTCCAACACGCAGGGTCCGGTGCTTGACCCCGTCGTGGCAATCCGCTGCACCATCAGTTTGTCAGCCGATGAATCGGCGACGGTGCAGATTATTTCCGGACTCGCGGACACGCGCGAGGCGGCATTGGCTGTGCTTGAGAAATATTGTGACCGGCACTTCGTCGAGCGTGCCTTTGAAATGGCATGGTTCCAGAGTCAGGAGGTGCTGCACCATCTCAACGCAACCGAAGCCGATGCACTGGTCTACAGTCGCCTGGCCAGTTCCGTTATTTACGCCAACGCCCTGCGGCGCGTCGCACCCAGCGTCATAAGCCGCAACCAGCTTGGACAGCCCGGGCTGTGGCGCTTTGCCGTCTCTGGCGACCTGCCGATCGTGCTGATGCGCATCGGTGACCTGCAGTGCATCGACCTGGTAAAACAGGTTCTGCAAGCCCATGCCTACTGGCGCGAGAAAGGCCTGGTGGTGGACCTGGTAATCGTGAACGAGGATTTTTCGGGCTACCGTGCAGTGCTGCATGACCTCATCATCGGGCTGATCAACGCGGGTCCCGAAGCACAGGTTCTCGACAAGCCGGGCGGTGTATTCGTGCGGCGTGCCGAGGAACTTTCCGAGGAAGACCGGGTTTTGTTCCAGTCTGTCGCACGTGTCGTACTCACCGATAGCGCAGAGACGCTGGTCGAGCAGGTGGAGCGCCGCGTACCGGCAGAGCGGCTACCGGCGCGCCTGCAGCCGATGTTACAACGGGTGGCTGAACCGACCAGGCCGCTGGCGGTGCGGGAGCGCATCTTCTGCAATGGCCCGGGAGGCTTTACACCCGATGGACACGAGTACGTTGTTACCCTCGAGCCGGGTCAAAGTACGCCGGCGCCATGGGTCAATGTCATCGCCAGTCCGCACATCGGTACGGTCGTCAGCGAGAGCGGCAGCGCCTATACCTGGGTGGAAAATGCGCACGAGTTCCGGCTGACCCCCTGGCACGATGACCCGCTTGGCGACAGCAGCGGCGAGGCGCTGTACATCCGCGACGAGGAAACGGGCGCGTTCTGGTCGCCGACGCCGTTGCCGGCACGCGGTGAGTCCGGCTATGTGTGCCGGCACGGGTTCGGGTACAGCGTGTTCGAGCATTTCGAGGCCGGTATTTCCTCGGAACTGTTTACCTACGTCGCCATGGACGCGCCGGTTAAGTTCGCGGTGGTCAAGCTGCGCAACCATTCGGGCCACCCACGTCGATTGTCGCTGACCGGTTATTGGGAACTGGTGCTGGGTGAATGGCGGCACGCCAATCTTATGCACATCGTTACCGAGAAGGACCCGCACAGCGGGGCGCTGTTCGCGCACAATGCCTACGGTCGCGAATGTGCCAATCGGGTTGTCTTCGCCCATGTTGGCATTGATGGCGTTGGCGAACCCGAGCAAACGCTGACCGGTAACCGTACCGAGTTTATTGGCCGTAACGGATCGCTGGCCAACCCGGCGGCCATGCGCCGTGAGCGTTTGTCGGGCAAGTCCGGTGCGGGCCTTGATCCGTGCGCTGCAATACAGACACTGGTCGAACTGGGCGTCGGGCAGGAACGGGAAATCGTGTTTGTATTTGGCGCGGCCCGCAGCAGTGACGAAGCGCAGCATTTCATTCGGCAATTTGGCGGCCCGGCCGGTGCACGACTGGCGCTGGAAGCGGTGTGGGAGTACTGGAACCATACGCTGGGTGCGGTGCAGGTGGAAACACCGGATGCTGCGCTGGATGTATTGACTAACGGCTGGCTGCTCTACCAGACACTGTCGTGCAGGTTGTGGGGCCGCAGTGGCTATTATCAATCCGGTGGCGCCTATGGTTTCCGGGATCAGTTACAGGACAGCATGGCGCTGACTCATGCAACACCATGGCTTGCACGCGAGCAGCTGGTCCGTTGCGCCGGGCGCCAGTTTCTCCAGGGTGACGTGCAGCACTGGTGGCATCCGCCCAATGGTCAGGGTGTGCGCACCCATTTTTCCGATGACTATCTGTGGCTACCGTATGCAGCCTGTCATTATGTGCTTGCGACCGGTGACACGGGCGTACTCGACGAGACAGTCCACTTTCTGGAGGGTCGTGAGCTGAATCCGGAAGAGGAGGCTTATTACGACCAGCCGCAACGTTCGGTTGAAGCGGCGAGCCTGTATGAACATTGCGTGCGTGCAATCAGACACGGGTTGCGTTTTGGCGACCATCAATTGCCGCTGATGGGCTGCGGTGACTGGAATGATGGCATGAATCTCGTCGGTCGTGACGGCAAGGGCGAGAGCGTCTGGCTGGCGTGGTTCCTGTTCGAAAACCTGCAGCTGTTTGCAGGTCTGGCGCGTGACCGGGGTGACGCAGACTTTGCCGAACTCTGCAGCAAGCAGGCCGAGCAGCTGCGCACTAACATAGAGGCTCACGCCTGGGATGGCGACTGGTATCGGCGAGCCTGGTTCGATAATGGCACACCGCTGGGGTCGGCCGACAATGAGGAATGCCAGATCGATTCGATCAGCCAGAGTTGGGCGGTCATCTCCGGTGGTGGCGATCCCGTGCGCGCCCGCCAGGCACTGGAGGCGGTGGACAAACGCCTGGTGCGACGCGATGCGCGGTTAATCCAGTTGCTCGACCCGCCCTTCGATAAATCAGACCTTGAACCCGGTTATATCAAGGGCTATGTGCCGGGCGTGCGCGAGAACGGTGGCCAGTATACCCACGCGGCAATCTGGGCCGCGACAGCGTTCGCCATGCTGGGTGACAGGGAGCGGGCGTGGGAATTATTCGCCATGCTCAATCCCGTCAATCATGGCAGCAACCCGAAAGACATCGAGCGCTACAAGGTCGAGCCGTACGTTATGTGCGCGGACATCTACGCTGCGCCGCCACATACGGGGCAGGGCGGGTGGAGCTGGTACACCGGGGCGGCGGGCTGGATGTACCGGCTGAGCGTGGAAACCCTGCTGGGTCTGCAGCTGGAAGTGGATCATCTGCTCATCACACCCTGTATCCCGGCCACGTGGGAGATATACAAAATCCACTACCGCTATCGGGAAACGGTCTATCACATTATGGTCAAACGCGGCGCCGAAAAGCCGGATCACCGCATCCGCGTAACCCTGGACGGCGCCGTGGTTGACGGTGCCGGTGTAGATGAGGCGGGGCGACCGCAAGGCATGATTCCGCTTGTGGACGACCGCCGGGAGCACTACGTCGAGGTGGGTTTGGGCCAGGGGGCCGCTGAGAAGACCTGGCGAGCTGCTGATTAATTCAAAAATTTTCGTCATTGCGAGCGCGATGTACATGGAAGCACAAGTGCCGCGAGCGGTCAGCGTGGCAGTCTGGCAATTCAAATCAATAGCTAAAAAGATAGCCGCGTCACCTGATTTCTCGGTAGCTGCTCCATGCGTTACTTTACCTCTTACCTCCATGTAGTCGTTGCAATGACGACACATCAGGGTTCCTTGGGTAATGTGCTGGAATCATCATATTCTGATATCAAGCACTCACGAATATGCACTCGCCGATACAGGGATTGGGCTGGCATTACCAGGCGGCCCGCATTTGACGCCCCGGCGCCGCGGATAAGCTGCCTCATTAGCCTGGTTGATTTGCTATCCGGGCGCAATGCGAGGAGACTGCACCAGTGACTTCAGTTTGTAAGAACGCAAGT
>JAOULY010000219.1 GCA_029881775.1 Gammaproteobacteria bacterium | reverse complement strand
GCCGGCCACCAGCGCAAGGAGCCGGGGCAGGACCTCATCTGAAACAGGAATTGCAGACCATTTTAAACCCGGTCTGCTCTGGCACGAGAATTACCTGCGTTCGTTCCGGCTTTGCGGTAAATTAACAATAAACAGGGAATGAATACGCGCATGGCGGACAAAACCACCCATTTCGGATTCAGGCAAGTACCCGTTGCGGAAAAAGCGCAGCGGGTGCGCGGCGTGTTCGATTCCGTCGCCGACAATTACGACCTGATGAATGACCTGATGTCCGTGGGCGTTCACCGCCTGTGGAAACGTTATGCTATCGGCATGGCGGATATCCGACCGGGCCAGCAAGCGCTTGACCTGGCCGGCGGCACCGGCGACATCACCCGCCTGCTGGCGCCACGTGTCGGCGATGCGGGTCATGTCGTCCTGACGGACATCAATGCCGCCATGCTGGAAAATGGCCGGCGCACGCTGCTCGATAACGGCATATCCGGCAATGTCACGTTTGCCCGGGTCAATGCCGAGCAATTGCCATTTCCCGATAACAGCTTCGACCTGGTAACGATTGCATTCGGGCTACGCAATGTCACCGATAAACAGGCTGCACTGGATTCCATTTACCGTGTTCTGAAACCGGGCGGACGCCTGCTGGTGCTGGAATTCTCAAAACCGGCAAAGGCACTGAAGCCCGCCTATGATTTCTATTCATTCAATATCCTGCCGCGACTGGGCCGACTGATCGCAAAAGACGAGGAAAGCTATCGCTACCTGGCCGAATCCATTCGCATGCACCCCGACCAGGACACCTTGCAGACGATGATGCAGCAGGCCGGTTTCGAACGCTGCGACTATCACAACCTGTCCGGCGGCATCGTTGCCATACACCGGGGCTACCACCTGTGAAGATTCCGGCAGGGGTCGTGGCCGGCCTTGATGCGGCCATCAACCGTTACCTGCGGCTCGACCCCGAGACCAGGAAACGTATGTCGCAACTCGACGTGGGCTGCATTGCCATCGAGTTTCGCGGACTCGGACTCACGCTCTATGCACAACCGCATCCTGATGGCCTGCAAATAACCGACCATTTCAATGGCACCCCCGACACCACGCTCAGCGGTACGCCCCTTGGCCTGACGCAGCTTGGCTTCGGACAAAACCGGGAACGCGCGCTTTTTTCGGGCGCGGTCGAGATTAGCGGCGACGTCGAAAGCGGGCAGGCATTCCAGGAAATCCTCGAGGGCATGGACATCGACTGGGAGGAACACCTCTCGCGCGTGACCGGCGACATGATCGCACACAACCTGGGCAACGCCGCGCGACGGGCCGGTGAGTTATTCAGGCGGGGCAGGGCCACGGCGCGCCTTAATACCACCGAGTACCTGCAGGAAGAACTGCGTGTATTGCCGGCACACATAGAAATCGACAACTTTTTCAGTGACGTGACGACACTTGCCATGGACGTCGACCGTCTCGCCGCACACGTAACACGCCTGCAGAAAAAGATCGGCGCGGGTGAGCAGGCATGATCAGCCCGCGACAGATCACACGCCTCATCCATATTAATTACGTGCTGGCCAAACACGGCCTGGATGAAATTATCCTTGCCACGCACCTGTTCCGGCCATTCCGTATCCTGTATTTCATGGCGCCGTGGAACTGGGTGCCGCGCACGCGCGGTCCGCGCGCAGTACGCATCCGCCGCGCGCTGGAAGACCTCGGCCCGATCTATGTCAAGTTCGGACAAATCCTGTCCACGCGTCGCGACCTGCTGCCGGACGATATCGCCGATGAACTCGCACGCCTGCAGGACGACGTACCGCCGTTCCCGGGCAGTATTACGCGCAGCCTCATCCAGCAGGTATTCGGTCAGCCGGCCGACCAGCTGTTCGACGAATTTGACGAAATACCACTGGCATCCGCCTCGATTGCACAGGTGCATACCGCCAGGCTGACCAGCGGCGAAGAAGTCGTCATCAAGGTTTTACGGCCCAATGTCCGCAAGCATATTGAACGGGATGTGAACCTGCTGCATACCGTGGCGCGCCTGGCCGAGCGCTACTGGCAGCACGGCAAGCGCCTGCACCCGCGTGAAGTGGTGTGCGAATTTGAAAAAACCCTGTACGACGAACTCGACCTGCTGCGCGAGGCGGCCAATGCTTCGCAACTGCGGCGCAACTTCGCGGGCACCGACCTGTTGTATGTGCCGGAGGTCTACTGGGATTACTGCCGCTCCGAGGTCATGGTGATGGAGCGCATTCACGGCATCCAGATCAGCGACGTTGATGCGCTGCGTGCCAGCGGCATCGACCTGAAAGTTTTATCCGAACGTGGTGTCGAGATCTTTTTCACCCAGGTCTTCCAGCATAATTTTTTTCATGCCGACATGCACCCCGGCAATATCTTCGTCGGGCGTGACGGTCTGTACAAGGCGGTGGATTTCGGCATCATGGGCACACTCAATCCGGTTGACCAGAAATACCTTGCGGAAAACTTTCTTGCCTTCTTCAATCGCGACTACCGCCGTGTCGCTGAACTGCACGTGGAATCGGAATGGGTTCCGGGTGACACGCGTGTCGACGAGTTCGAGTCCGCGATACGCACGGTATGCGAGCCGATTTTCGAAAAGCCGCTGAAGGAAATATCATTCGGCCACGTGCTGTTGCGCCTGTTCCAGACTGCACGCCGCTTCAATATGGAAGTGCAGCCGCAACTGGTACTGCTGCAGAAAACGTTACTGAATATAGAAGGTCTCGGCCGGCAACTGTACCCGGATCTTGACCTTTGGCAGACTGCCAAGCCGTTCCTCGAACGCACCATGAGCGAACAGCTCGGAGCACGCTCGCTGTTCCGCAACCTCAAGGACAGCATACCGGCCTGGTCGGATGCGCTGCCGGAAATGCCCGCGCTGGCACACCGCTTCCTTGACCAGGCCACTTCCGGCAACCTGCAGGTGGAATGGAAATCCAAAGAACTCAGACAACTGCGTCGTGATGTACGCAGCGCCAACCGGCGCACCGTCGGCGCCATCGTCGGTACCGGCCTGCTGATATCTGCCGCCGTTATTTACGGCCTGGACGGTTACTCGCCACACATGGTTCTGGGCGCCCCGCTGCTCAGCTGGCTTGGACTGCTCGCCGGCGTGTTCCTGATCATGCTTAGCTGGCCGGATGATCATGGTGGGTCTTAGCTTTATCCGCTGGTAAAGATAAAGACTGCCACAGAGCACACAAAGGACACAGAGTAACTATTTAACTTAAATAATCCGAAAAGAGAAACACTTCCACCCGTCATTCCCGCCTGCGCGGGAATGACGGTTATAAGTGCCGGGTGCCAGGTGCCAACGGCCAGGTGCCGGTGCTTTCAAAATATCCTTATAGGTACCTCGCAACATCACCCCAGTACGCGGTGGCGCAGCACGATCGTTATGATCAGCAATGCCAGCACCACAATCCACACCGTGGTATAAATAGCCGCCGACTGGCGTGCCTGGTTCTTTTCCACCCAGGTACGCGGCCTGACGCCTTTGAACAGGAACATCAACTTCGCCGAGAGATTGATACACACAACGTTCACCGCCAGCAACAGTGCTGCGCCGCCGGCAGCAGAGAACTGTCCACTACCCAGCATCATCCCCAGTGTCGCAGCCGGCGGCAACAGGGCTACCGCCACCATCACGCCGACCAGCGCACTGGATAGCCCGGTTATCAATGACAACACGGCGGCGGCACCCGAGGCCAGCGCCAGCACCACACCGGCAAGACCGACATCGGTTCGCAACATGATTTCAGCATTGTCGAGACTGCCCTGCCATATACGCCCGGTCACTACCGACATGACAAGTGTTACAAGCATGCCGGTAAGGTTGGTCTTGATCGCCTGCCATATGAGTACGCGATCGCCCAGCGATGTTGCGAATGCAAGTGCTATATTTGGCCCCAGCAATGGTGCAATCACCATTGCGCCGACGATCACGGCAACATTCGCTTCAAGCAGGCCTACCGATGCAACAACGGTGGAAAGGCAAACCAGCAGCAGAAATGTACTGTCCAGTTGCGCACCACGCGCAATCTTGTCGTAAAGTTCCTCGCGCGTCTGACTGCCGGTTGATGTTAACTTCCTGCCGCTCTCAACCGGCGCTCCCGGCCGGGGCAACACGGCATCAACCGGTTGTATGATGATGCGTGTCTTTTCGCTGGCACCCAGCAGGTTCTGCAAGGCGTCGATGACCGGCTGCCGGTTTGCATCGCTAACCAGCATATGAAAAACAACCCGCCCATCCTCTCCCGCAACACCCTGCCAGCTATCAATGATATCGTGCTGTTCAGCAATACTGCTCAGCGTATCAGCGTAGCCGGCATCGGTTATGATCTCTATCAGGCGCATCGCAAGGCGTACCTATCCCTTTTCGACCAC
>JAOULY010000218.1 GCA_029881775.1 Gammaproteobacteria bacterium | reverse complement strand
CCACTGCACTCGGCGCCTTCGCTGCCGGTATTCTGGTAACAGCTGCACGGGAAACCCAGTGGGTTCATCATGCACTGGAGCCATTCAGGGTTATATTCGTCGCCCTGTTCTTCGTCTCGATCGGGTTGCTTGTTGACATACCATTTATTATTTCCCACGCCATCCAGGTTATTTCGCTGGTAATGATCGTGCTGGTTAGCAACACATTCCTCAACGGGCTGATCCTGCGCATGCTCGGCTATCGCTGGCGTGAAAGCCTGTATGCCGGCGCCCTGCTCGCGCAGATTGGTGAATTTTCTTTCGTGCTCGCCGCGGTTGGTTTTACCAGCCACATCATCAGTGACATTGCCTACCAGTACACCATCGCGGTGATCGCACTGTCTTTGATGGTGAGTCCGTTCTGGATACAGGGTGCCCGTCGTCTGCTGCACGTGAGCAGCCTGGCCACTGCGCCGGCCAGCGGGATTTCAGAACCAGCGCTGCCGGCGAAAGAAGGCCCACAGACCGATGGCGATCACCAGCACTAACAACATGACGACCGGGAAGCCAAGCTCGTTGTCCGCCCCCGGTATACCGCCGACATTGATCCCAAGCAAACCGGTAATAAACGAAAGCGGCAGGAATATTGCGGCGATTATCGATAACAGGTACATGCGCTGACCGGTATGTTCAGCTATGTGGCTGAGTAACGATTCATGTATCACACCGGCACGCTCGCGGGCAGCGTCCAGGTCCTCAACAAAGCGGGTTAAACGATCATGGTCTTCGCGCAAATACAGCCGGTTTTCATCACTTAGCAACGCTGTTTTTTCAACCACCATGCGGTTCAACGCCTCCCGCTGGGGTGCCAGGAACCTGCGCAGGGAAATTGCCTGACGGCGAATATCGGCAAGCTTGTCCCGCTGCAGGTATGTCGATTCCACCAGTATTGATTCTTCCAGCGCGTCGACCTGGTCGTATAGATCTTCAATAATCATACCGGCACGTTCATGCAAGCGGTCGACCAGCATGACCACAAAGTCACCCGGTGTCTCGGGCCCGGCGTTACCGGTAATAGTCTTCATGATATCGTCGACAAATATCAGTCGCCTTCTCCGCAGACTGATTACACGGCGCTCGCTGACCCACAAACGCACACTGACCATGTCTTCCGGATCTGCGCCTGCGTTGAGGTTGATACCGCGCAGGATTAACAACATACCTTCCGAGTCAGTCATGCAACGGGGACGCGTTTCCGCCTGCAACAACGATTCGACAGTCAACTCGGGTATGCAACTGCTGGTGCGCATCCAGTCCTGCGTGGATTGTTCATTAAGATCCAGGTGTAACCACATCCACTGCCCGGGCTGCAACTGATGGCCGACAACATCAGTCCAGTCGATCTCATGGCCGCCCCCTGATCCATCGAGTAACCAGGCCGATATAAGCCCGCTCATTTCCGTCACAGTGTTTTGATTGGTGTCTCCAGCCATGTGCGCACCTGCTTCGTCGTCAACAGTTTTAACCGATCCAGGCCAATAATGACATATTCAGCGCCATCTGACAGCGCCGGCAGGCAGGCGACCATCACCGGACAGCACAAGACACGGAAACTACCCGGAGAAAAGGCCAGAACCTGCTCTGACCATCACACTTTCCCGGTATACTGATGCAAAGGCACCAGCAGATGTCTCGGTACGACTACCAGTTCAACCGATCGACGCACAGTGCCGTAGCCCGGATGCAACGCAGTGGAATGCGGGGAGACGCTCCCGGATTACGTTTCACTTCATCCGGGCTACGGTTGTGGAACCGTAGTGCCGTAGCCCGGATGCAACGCAGTGGAATCCGGGGAGACGCTCCCGGATTACGTTTCACTTCATCCGGGCTACGGGTGTGGAACTGTAGTGCGGCGGTGCTGCAGGTGCCCCTGCTTTATAATGCCTGGACTCCGGCCTGCGCCGGTATGACGGTTATCTGGTTGAAGCCGGACATTCAGCAAATGCAGGGTGCGCCGTGCGCACCAGTCGCTGCTGTATGTATCTCCCGGTGCGCATGGCGCACCCTACGCTGTTTTTTAAATGACGGAAGTTATCCGAATCTGTAACTACACGAACACCGCATCAGCGGGGCTTTCTGTTTCATTCGTAGGGACAGTGTCGTAGCCCGGATGCAACGCAGTGGAATCCGGGGAGACGCTCCCGGATTACGTTTCACTCCATCCGGGCTACGGTTGTTGATCTGTAGTGCGGAGGTGCAGCAGGTACCACCTGCTTATATTATCTGGTCGAAGCCGGAAGTTCAGTAAATGTAGGGTGCGCCGTGCGCACCAGTCGCTGCTGTATGTATCTCCCGGTGCGCATGGCGCACCCTACGATGTTTCTTTAAATGACGGGGTTGGCTGAAATATTTCATTCGGTTGCCGTAGCTTTCCGTTAGCGGCTCAGGTTGTACCCGCGTGACTGTCCGCGCCGGGTACCGCCAGCGCCGCGATGCCGTACAACAGCATTGCCAGCAGGATCACCGTTGTAAAACCGAAGTGGACCGCCAGCAGCGTTGCCAGCACGGCGCTGATTACCGAGGCGCAGCCGTTCACGCCCCAGGCCCACGGAAGGTAGTCGGGCGACAGCTCCGCCAGTCGCGACAGGCCGAGCGGGAACGGCAGACCCATACAAAACGCCAGTGGCGCGATCATACCCAGCGTGAGCATGACCTTGACCGGCAGCGGCCAGCCGGTGAGTGTGTCAGGCCAGGTGTGCAGCAGCACCAGCCACGCCAGGCTGATGGCGGCGATGCCGGCGGCTGCCAGCGCGATGCCGCGCGCCTGGCGCTGTTGCCGTGACCAGCGCTGGCTCCAGCGACTGCCGAGACCGGCGAACACCAGGAAGCCGGTCAGCGTGGTGGCAACCGCGTACAGCGGATGATGCAACAGCAGCGTGAAACGCTGGATGAACGCCATCTCGATGAACAGGAAGGCCAGCCCGATGGCCGCGAAATACACGAACACCCTGCCCCGCCCGGGACGGCTGGCGTCGCCGCGCCGCTCACCTCGCCGCAAGACCAGCAGCGGCACCAGGATCAGCACGACACTTGCCAGTAACGCCTGCACCAGCGTGGCGACCAGCACCAGGTAGCCCCACTCCAGGAGCGGCATGCCGCCCTGCCCGCGCAGCGCAAGCATTTCCGGCAACGCATTCCACTTGAAGAAATGGAAAAAGTAGGGCCGGCTGTCGGTCGCCGGCTGCAGCGCGTACTTGTAGTCCTGCAGGTACTGTTGCCGTCCGGCGCCGGCCAGGCGCACGGCCGCCTGGTGGAAATACGCCTCGCGCAGGCGGTTGACGCGGTTCGCCTCCGCCGCCGGCATGCCCGGGTACCAGGCCACATCGAAGCCCCGTTGCTGTACGAAGGACTTAACCTGTTCGATCTCCGCGGCGTCAAACGGCGCGTCACCCACCAGCAGGGTCGCGGTCTGCCAGCTACGCACCAGCACCAGGTGATCGGCCGGGCGCGCCACGCCGCGGCGTTCCAGCGCGGTCAGCGCAGTGGCAAACAGCTTGAGCGTATCGCGCGGCGGCAGTGTCACCCAGCGGGTGATCGACAGGTAACCGTTCGGTTGCAGGTGTGCGAGATAATTCTCCAGCGCCTCGACCGTATAGAGATAACTTTCATTGAGCGCGTACAGGCCGGCGGCCGCCGCACCGAAAGCGTCCAGCAGTGCGATATTGATCAGGTCGTAGCGCTCGCGGCTGCCCGCCACGAAGCCGCGCGCCTCCTCGATGTGCACGTCTGCCCGCTGGTACAGCTGCCCGGCGAATTCGGCATAGCGGTCGCGCACCAGGTCGATAAGCTGCGGATTGAGTTCCACCGCCGTGATGCGCGGCACTTCGTGGTATTCCGCCTGCAGCACGTCTGCGCCGGTACCCGCGCCCAGGATCAGCGCGTGTTCGATGCCGCGCAGGTGATAGGGCAACGCGGACGTGGTCTGGTCGAGCCAGGCCAGCGCCGCGCGGTCGCCGCTGTCCCGCGTGATGGCCGTCATGCCGTCGCCGTCGGTGAACACACCCAGTTGCGGCGGCGGCTCCTGCATGGCCAGCAGGCTCAGGCCCGGTGCGTGGCGCAGCGGCACCTGCGGGCTGTCCACCACGCTCAGCAGGCCGAGCGGGCTCGAGCGCTGTTCAACGATCTGCGTGTCGGGTATCAGCAGCGTCTGGCTGAGCGCCTTGTAGGGCGAGAACTGCAGTTCACCATTCAGGCCACCACCGACCAACACCAGCGCCGCCACCCCGAGCAGCGCGCGCAGCCGGCGCCCGTTGGTCAACCCGGTCTCGTGTGCACCGATCCCCGCAGCCAGCAGCGCCAGCAGTCCGATGACGGTAAGCGCCTGCAGCGGTGTTACCAGGAACAGCAAGCCGATGACGAGCAACCC
>JAOULY010000217.1 GCA_029881775.1 Gammaproteobacteria bacterium | reverse complement strand
GGTCTGCAACCGGAATCCACCAGCGTCAAGCTCCATTGAGGGGGTGCTTACTGACGGTGGAAACAGCAATACTATTATCGCCCTGCATCAGCGGCCAAACCAGGAGCATAGCGATTGGTTTGGTCCTACCGCATGCGCTTTTTAGAAGGTAAGTGGCGGATGTTATCTATGCCCCAAACAGCCCGCTTTGCCTGATCCCGTCAAAAATGAATTGCACTGCTAATGCAGAAAGTAGCACGCCCATAATTCGTGTAATCACGTGCATCCCTGTTACGCCCAGCCAATATTGAATTTTCCCTGCAAGCAACATAGAAACGAGGGTAAGAATCAGAATCAATATAATTGATGCGATAACAATTACCTGACCGGCAAAATTGCCTTGCTGATCGGCCATTAACAAGATGGCAGCCCCTATAGCACCAGGGCCGGCGATAAGAGGAGTTGCTAGTGGGAATACTGATATGTCCGACTTGGAAATTGCCTCTGTCTCTTCTTCGTCCGTGGTTGAAATTCCCCCTGAGGAGCGAGCAAATACCATGTCGATACCAATAAGTAATAACAAAATGCCACCTGCGGTCCTCAATGCCGCAAGAGAAATGCCCAGACTAGCCAACAGAAGCTCTCCTATTAACGCAAAAGCCAACAATATAGCGGTGCTAATCAGTGTCCCGCGTATGGCAATGGAGCGTCTCTGTTGGGCGGTTTGGCTAGCCGTAAGCGCAGCGAACATGGCCGCAACGTCAAATGGTCCTATCGTCGCAAAAAAGGTTGCTAGAGCCAGGCCTGCCGTTTCAATCATTGGCGTGGTTTCCGATCATTGAACTAGCGTCACTATTGTGGACACAGCACGCACATAGCTTTTCATATTCTTGTGGCGATTGGTAGTTGATTCCGGAGTGCAGTCGCTCGCGGTTGTAGAACTCAATGTATTCAACGATGTGGGTGACCGCCTCGATATGATTCTAAAACAGGCGTTGATGCACCAGCTCGGCCTTGAGTGTGGAAGAACGATTCAACCATCGCATTATCCAGCGGACTAACTTCCTGTTTGCCGTTGCCGGTTGGTTTATTCCGCCTCGCCGCGCCGGACGGCGTCGGTGTAGTCACGGTAGAGCACGATCATCTTGTTCCACAGCGGACCGGGTTTGCCGTCGCCGATTGCCGTGTTATCAAGCTGTATGACCGGTGAGATCTCACGGGTGGAACTGGTCAGCCAGATTTCATCGGCCTGTAAAAGGTCATCGGCAGGAATATCGGTCTCGCGGTAGGGGATGCTGTTGTTCGCGGCGAGTTCGATGACCAGGTCACGGGTAACGCCGGGGAGCAGGCAATTGCTATTCGGCGGTGTGATCAGCAGGCCGTTCTTGACAATGAACAGGTTGCTGGCAGCGCCTTCGATGGCCTTGCCGTTGTTGATGAGGATGGCCTCTGCGGTGTCCGCTTCGATGGCCTGCTGGCGCAGCATCACGTTGGGCAGCAGGGTGATGGCCTTGAGGTTACACAGCGACCAGCGGATGTCATCCAGCGTGATGGCCCGCACGCCCTGTTCGGCGGCGGCATCCCGGTTAACGGTGAGCGCGTTGCTCATGCCGAACACGGTCGGCTGGACGCCGGTCGGAAACGCATGGTCGCGTTTGGGTGCCGCCCCGCGTGTCACCTGCAGGTAGACGGCCTGGTCGCTGCCTTCGTTGCGTGCGACCAGTTCATTCAGCATCGCCTCCCATTCACTGTCGCTCATGGGATTGCTGATACGTACGCCGTCGAGGCTGTTTCTCAGGCGCTTGAGGTGCTGGGACAGTCGAAACAGCCGGCCGCCGTAGACCGGGATGACCTCGTAGATGCCATCACCGAACAGGAAGCCGCGATCAAGCACTGATACATGGGCATCGGCAAGCGGCAGGAAGCGGCCATTGAGCCAGGCGGTACTCACAGGATCCGGGCCTTATTCAAAATACAGCAGGGCTTCGTCGGTGATGCGCTGCCAGAACGATCCTTCTTCAACGTCCTGCAGGCTCACCAGCGGTTGCTCGGCAACGATGTCATCTCCCAGTCGTACCTGCACGGTACCCAGTGGAGTACCGGCGCTGACCGGTGCCATGATGCGGTTGTCCACCTTCATCGAGGCATCCAGTGCCTCGTACTGGCCGCGCGGGATGGTGACATACAGCATGCGATCGAGTCCGAGCGAGACGGCATCGCTTTTACCTTTCCATATGCGTGAACTGGCCAGTGTCGCGCCGGCGTCGTAGAGCTTGTGAGTCTCGAAGAAGCGGAAACCGTAATTGAGCAGCGCCTGGCTGGCGTCGGCACGTGCGTTGGCACTGCCGGTACCGAGTACCACGGTGATCAGGCGCATGTTCTCTTTCTGCGCGGAGGTCACCAGGCAGTAACCGGCGGACTCGGTATGCCCGGTCTTCACGCCATCCACGCTGTCATCGCGCCACAGCAGCTTGTTGCGGTTGTACTGGGTGATGTCATTAAAGGTAAATTCTTTCTCTGAATACCACTTGTAGTATTCCGGGTGGTCGCGGATGACCAGTGCCGCCAGGTGCGCGATGTCCCAGGCCGTCATGTGGTGGGTCTCGTCCGGCAGTCCGGTGGAATTAACGAAATGGCTGCCCTTGAGACCGATGTCCTCGGCAGTCTTGTTCATCATGGTGGCGAATGTTTCTTCGCTGCCGGCGATAAACTCGGCCAGGGCGACGGTAGCATCGTTGCCTGACTGGATGATCATGCCCTTCAGCAGGTCCTCCACCGATACCTGCTTGCCGACCTCAACGAACATGCGCGAGCCGGGTGTACGCCAGGCCTTCTCGCTGATGGTCACCATGTCGGTCAGTGCGATATTGCCCGAGGCCAGCTCATTGAACACCACGTAGGCCGTCATCAGCTTGGTAATGCTGGCCGGATCCACCGATTCATCCGACTTCTGCTCGGCCACCACGCGCTGGCTGTCGAAATCCATGATGACGAACGCTTTTGCGCCGGTCGACGGTGGCTTCGGTATCGGCAGCTGAGCAGCGTGGACGGTGCTGAAGACGATGATGATGAAAAAGCTTGTTACCAGTTGAAACAAACGCGTATGCATGGTTTTCCTGTTACGTGTTTTTGACGGGGCTGCGTTCATTGTCCGTATGTCGGTGCCGCATTGCAACGGTCAGTGTTGTCGCTAATCGACAACGGTGCGTGGTGCATTGATACCGAGCGGTTTGAGTGTCTGCGCGATGCGCTCGGCCTCGCCGTGATCCGCCAGCGGTCCCACCTGTACTTTAAAAAACTTGCCGTTTTCCGTATCCGCTTCGACGATGCGTACCGCACCGATGTCCTGGCCCGCGATATCGCTGCGCAGGCGTTCCGCATTGATCAGGCTGGCGAAGGCGCCGACCTGCAGAAACACGGGCGCATTGATGATGCGCGCCGGCGAGGCGGAGGCCGGCACCGGGACAGCGGTGGTGACGGTCTGCGTGGCGGCTGCAGTGGCCTGGACCGGTTGTGGCGGTATCGCGGCCTGGGTTGTGACAGCGGGTGTCGCGGTCTTTACCGGTGCCGGCGCGGCGGCGTGGGTCCGTGGATCGATGGCGCGCACTTCCACGCGCGCAGTGCCCTTGCCGAGCATGCCGAGTTTGACGGCCGCGGCATAGGACATGTCGATGATACGGCCATCGTGGAACGGGCCGCGGTCATTCACCCGCACGATGACCTTGCGGCCGTTCTCGAGATTGGTGACTTCCACGTAGCTCGGCAGCGGCAGGGTCTTGTGTGCGGCTGTCATGGCATACATGTCGTAGGGTTCGCCGCTGGAGGTACGACGGCCGTGAAATTTCGTGCCATACCAGGAGGCGCCGCCTTTTTCTTTATAACCCTGGCTGGACTTGCGGGTGTGATAGCGCTTGCCATAGACGACATAGGAGTCCGGGTTGCCGTAGCGGCTGGGTGCCTCTGTGCGCGGTACGGCATTCTGCACGCTGGATACATCGCGCGGGTTGGCGGGTGCGGCATCACCCGGCTCGAACACTTTAGGAGTGGAGCAGGCGCTCAGGCCGGCTATTACTGCGATGATGCCAATTCCGGTTAACTGCTTCCAGTACGACAGGAGTGTATCGACGCTCATAATGTCACCATTTCCCCCTCTCCCTTCGGGAGAGGGCCGGGGAGAGGGGATAGTATTAGAGAGTATGTCATCTCTTGCTGTCCTTCTACCTGTGAGAGAAGGGACGGTAAATACAACAGGTACGCGATGCTACTCGTTCGTGCTGTTTTCATAGGCAGACCGAATCTCCTCGCTCAGCTGGTAGACCGCCATGGCGTACAGCGGGCTGTGGTTGTAACGGGTGATGGTGTAGAAGTTATTGAAGCCCAGCCAGTATTCCGGGCCTTCCTGCTGGTCGAACTTGATCAGCGCGGCCACCAGG
>JAOULY010000216.1 GCA_029881775.1 Gammaproteobacteria bacterium | reverse complement strand
TAGTTGGTATCCGCACGGCTCGCCGCCTCCTCCGCCGCCTCCGAAATAGCGATACCCAGTGAACCGGGCGAGTCGGGATGCGCCGCCAGGATCTTGCGCCCGGACTCGGTCATGTCGGTCGGGCTGGCATACACCTCGGCGCCCCAGGTCTGCATCATCGAGCGCCGGTAGGGCTTCTGCTCGTAGCTGATCTTGACCATGTACACGCGCACGTCGAGCCCGAACAACTGACCGGCCAGCGCCAGCGAGCAACCCCACTGCCCCGCGCCGGTCTCGGTGGTCAGGCGATTGATGCCGGCAGCCTTGTTGTAATACGCCTGCGCAACGGCGGTGTTGGGCTTGTGCGAACCGGCCGGACTGACCGCCTCGTTCTTGTAGTAGATCTTCGCCGGCGTACCCAGCGCCCGTTCCAGGCGGTGGGCACGGTACAGCGGCGAGGGACGCCACAGACGCCACGCCTCGCGCACCGGCTCGGGAATATCGATCCAGCGCTCGCCACTGACCTCCTGCTCGATAATGTTATCGGGAAAGATCGCGGCAAGCGCATCCGGCCCGACCGGCTTGCCATCCGGACCCAGCGGCGGCGCCGGCGGATTCGGCATGTCGGCAATCACGTTATACCACTGGGTGGGTATCTCCGATTCTTGTAACAGGATCTTGGTTTGCATGCTGCCCCCTGGCTTTTATCGAGTAAGTGTTAATCTGTGCGGGGTGAGGAAGAAAGGGGACAGATTTATTTAATCTCAAGATCAAATAAATCTGTCCCCTTTCTTTGGTTTAATGTGTCGCGATGCACGCGCCACTCCGGCATAAAAGCATCCATATACCGCTTGAAGTTGTCATTATGATAGCGCTCATACAAGTGCACCAGCTCATGCACCAGCACATACTCCAGGCACTCCACGGGCTTGCTGGCCAGTTCCAGGTTCAACCAGATACGCCGCCGGTTGATATTGCAGCTGCCCCAGCGCGTCTTCATCCGCTTCACGCCCCATTCTGCCGCCTCTTTCCCGACGACGATTTGCCATTTCTCCAACAGCGCCGGGATACGGTCCTTCATCTGGTCGCGGTACCACGCATTCAGTACGCGCTGCCGATTGCTGCGCGTCGTACCCGGGCTCACATACAACGACAGGGTTGAATGGTTGTTCAGCAAAACCTCGTGCCGCCCGCGGCGCTCGACCACCTCCAGCTGGTAGCGTCTGCCGAAAACGTAATGACTCTCACCTGAGACTATTTTCTGCCGGGTCTGGCCGGGCTGGTGGTAAAAACCGGACTGCTTTTTTCTGATCCACTTCAGTCTGGAAGTAACCGCCAGGCGCACATCGTCATCGGTCACATGCAGTGGCGCAGATACCTGTACCCGGCCATCCGGCCGATGCACACGCAGGTACAGGTTCTTGATGTCCTTGCGGACAACCTGCACCTCGATATCGCTCACCCGGATCATGCGGTTATTTATACGCATATTTATCAATAAAGAAAGGGGACCGACCCCGACATTCGCTTTCCCGGTTGTCTGTGACTGTTGAACGGCGCATAGTTCCGGGCAAACAGGCGCACGCCGTCATGTCGAGGAGGGAATGGTTTTGGAATCTTCACTATCAAGCGCTGCCGTACGCGGGCGCATCGCCGGGTACGCGCTCGCGATCTTCCTGAGTTCGGCCTGCCTCATGGTGCTGGAAATTGCCGCCGGTCGTTTGCTTGCACCCTACATCGGTGTTTCGCTGTATTCCTGGACTGCCATCATCGGCGTGGTGCTGGGCGGTCTTTCGCTGGGTAACTGGGTGGGTGGTGTGTGGGCGGACCGTGGCGGCAGCGGGCAATCGGCCGGCATCGTGCTCGGGATCGGTGCGCTGTCCTGCATCGGCATCCTGCTATTGCTGACCGTGGTTGCTCCGCCCCTGCAGCGTAGCGGAATGGGTCTGCTGACAGTGAGTTTTCTGTTTGTCGCCGCGTTGTTCTTTCTGCCCGCGATGCTGCTCGGTGTCGTGACGCCACTGCTGACCACGCTGGCACTGGGACTGGACGGACGCACCGGGCACATCGTCGGCATGATGCACGCGCTGGCAGCGCTCGGCAGCATCGTCGGCACCTTCGCGACCGGTTACCTGTTCATTCAGTACTTCGGCACCCATTCCGTAATCATCGGCACCGGTGTGGTCCTCGGCCTGCTGTCACTGGCGTTCCTGCTGCAGGCCCGCTGGGCGCTGCCGGGACTGGCAATCGCCGCGGTCGCGGTCACCGGCTGGACCCAGGCACGCGGCGGTTTTCTGCAACCCTGCGACCAGGAGAGCAACTACTTCTGCATCCGGGTCGTCGATATGTCACACGAGACGCCGTACGGGAGCGCGCGCGGCCTGGTGCTCGACCACTTGTTGCACGGCATCAGCCACGCAAGCAGGCCAGACCTGTTGATTGCGCCCTACACCCATCTCATGGATGAGTTGATCGCCACACACCTGGGCGACAGGCAACAGCCGCCCGCATTCTTCTTCGCCGGCGGCGGTTCCTATACCCAGCCACGCTCCGTACAGGCACGCTACCCTGGCGCACGCATCGTGGTAGCAGAGCTCGACCCGATGGTCACCGCAGTGGCCCAGCGTGAGTTGTATTTCGAACCCGGCCAGGCACACATCATTCATTCCGATGCGCGGCGCGTGCTGGCACGCATGCAGGATCAACCGTTCGACGTGATTGTCGGGGATGTATTTCATGATATCGCCGTCCCGTTTCACCTGGTTACCCGCGAGTATGCCGAACTGGTGAAGTCACGCCTCGTGCCGGGCGGGCTCTACACACTCAACGTGGTCGATGTCTACCCCGATCCCAGGCTGGTCAAGAGCATGCTGAAAACATTACAACAGGTGTTCGGCGAGGTGCGCGTGTGGATCGATTACCCGATGCTGCCGGACACGCGCGTGACCTATGTGATCTCCGCCGGTGACACGCACGTGATGCCCGCGCAGGTGCACTCGAAGAGCGGTCTGCGCCGCGTGTGGCGCGATGCGACTGCAGCACTCACGCAGCAAGGTACGCCGATGGCGGCACTGCCGGTACTCACGGATGACCGGGTACCGATCGAGCGGTTACTTTCGGGACTGATTTTTACAGAACTGGGACGCTAGAGCATAGAGAGGGGACAGATCTATTTCTACGAAGAAATAATAAATCTGTCCCCTTTTCGCTGATTCCAGGTCTACTTTCCACGCCAGTGCAGGTGGTAGAGGTCATGGCGCCGGTCGCGCAGGTTTTTCACCGTGCCGCTGTTTCTTGCCGCGATCAGGGTTTCCGGGCGCAGGTCGGCGATCGCCACGGTTTCCACGTTGGGGGTCGTATCCGCCGCGATACCGTCGCGGGCAAACGGAAAATCGCACGGGGTGAGAATACAGCTCTGCGCATACTGTATATCCATGTTGGCGACGTTAGGCAGGTTGCCGACATTACCCGACATGACCACGTAGATCTGGTTTTCCACCGCACGCGCCTGGCAGCAGTAACGCACGCGCAGATAACTCTGCCGTTCATCGGTACAAAACGGGACAAACAGTATCTGGATGCCCTGGTCAGTCAGGTGCCGTCCCAGTTCCGGGAATTCCGCGTCGTAACAAATCAGCACACCGATCGGCCCGCAGTCCGTTTCTATGGCATTGAGCTTGCTGCCGCCCTCGATATTCCACCAGTACTCCTCGTTCGGTGTCGGGTGGATCTTGGGCTGTTCGTGGATGGCCCCGTTACGCAGGAACACGTAGGAAATATTCTCCACCCGCCCCGACTCGACCCGCGTCGGGTGTGAACCGCCGATGATATTGATGTTGTAACGCAGCGCCATATCACGCATGGCTGCCGTGAAACGCGGCGTGTACTCGGTCAGCGCCTCGATGGATTCGGCGGGCGTGAGCCGCTGGTCACCGATGGATAACAGTTGCAGGGTGAACAGTTCCGGGAACACTACAAAATCACCCTTGTAATCGGCCACCACGTCGACAAAGTAGGCCACGATCTCCAGGAACTCCTCGAACGAACTCACGCGCCGCTGCTTGTACTGCACAGTACCGACACGAACAGTGTCCGGCGGGCGGGCACCGTAACTTTTGGTCTTCCCGGGTGCCTGTGTTTCCTGAACCTTGGGGTTACGCCAGACGAGATGAACACCGTAGCCCATCGACTGGTGATCGACACTCATATAGTCCGGAATAATGCCGATGACCTCAAAATCATTACGCAACTGAAAGGACAGCACCGGGTCACGCGCATGCTTCTCCTTGATGGCCTCAACATAATCCGCGACATTACCGAATTTCCCGATGCGCCTGGCAAGCGTGGGCAGACGGCCGGCGAAGACAATGCCCTTGAGACCGAGTGCCTGGCAGAGTTTTTTGCGTTCGTTATACAGGCGTTGCCCGAGCCGGTAACCCCGG
>JAOULY010000013.1 GCA_029881775.1 Gammaproteobacteria bacterium | reverse complement strand
GCGTGGCGCGATTGTTGCGCGCTGATAATTACCGGGTGACCGGCTGTGTGCGCAGTGAGGCGAGTGCTGCAGAGCTGGAAAAATCGGCTTTCAGTGTAATACAGGCAGATCTCGATGCAGGGATATCCGCTTCACCGTTCAACGGCTTCGACGGGATTTTCTATTTCGCGCCACCACCGCGCGATGGCGATATCGATACACGCATGGAAAACTTTCTCGGCGTGCTGGATGCGCGCGGTTTGCGGCGATTCGTGTACATCAGTACCAGTGCAGTCTACGGTGATTGCAAGGGCGCGTGGATAACAGAGGCGCAGGCAACCGTGCCGACCACCGGCCGCGGGAGACGTCGCCTGGATGCGGAACGTCGCCTGGTTGCCTGGTGTGAACAGCACGGTGTGCAGTGGACGGTGCTGCGTGTGCCCGGTATTTATGGGCCCGGCAAGCTGCCATTGGCGCGGCTTGAGAAGGGTCTGCCGGTATTACGTGAAGCGGACGCGCCCTATACCAACCGTATCCACGGCGACGACCTGGCCGCAATCTGCGTGGCCGCCATGCAGTCGGCAGCCACCAATACCGTGTTCAATGTCAGTGATGGTCACCCCGGTAATATGACTGACTATTTCTTCCGGGTAGCGGATGCCGCCGGCCTGCCACGGCCACCGGTAGTGACGCGCGCCGAAGCCGACCGGGTCCTGTCCAGCGGCATGCTGTCATTCCTGGCCGACTCGCGCCGGATCAGCAACGACAAGATGTTGCAGGCGCTGGGCATCACCCTGCAATACCCTGACCTGGCTACCGGGTTGGCCGCCTGTTTTCCAGAGAACCTCTGATTAATCCGTTATTGAGAGCGTAGCGTGGCAATCTGGCAAATCAGAATCAATGGCTTAAAGATTGCCGCGTCACTTCGTTCCTCGCAATGACGTTTTAATCAGAAGTTCACTAGATAGTGAACTCAGCCACGACCGGCGCGTGATCGGACGGGCGTTCCAGGCGGCGTGGCTCCTTGTCGATGTAACAGGCCGTACAGTTTTCCGCCAGTGCCCGGCTGGCCAGGATCAGGTCGATACGCAGCCCACGGTTGCGCCGGAAACCGGCAGCCCGGTAGTCCCACCAGCTATAACTTTCATCTTCCTGGTCGAACTGGCGGAAAACATCGCTGAGGCCCAGCTCGATGATTGCCTGTAATGCATTGCGTTCCGGCGTGCTGCACAGGATGCGTTCATGCCAGGCCTGTGGGTCATACACGTCACGATCGTCCGGTGCGATATTGAAGTCGCCGACGGTAACGAAGCGTTCATGTTCTTTAACCTGCCCGTGTATATAGTCGGTGATTTTTTCGAGCCAGAACAGTTTGTGCGCATATTTTTCGCTGCCGACTTCCTGGCCGTTCACCACGTAAAGGTTCAGGATGCGGACGCCATCGATCGTGGTGCATAAAATACGGCGTTGCGGATCATCAAGGTCAGGCACGTCGGTTTCGATGTCGGTAGCTGGATGCCTGCTGATAACCGCGACACCGTTGTAGGTCTTCTGGCCGGAGAACACGACATGATAACCGGCCGCCTCGATATCTTCGCGCGGAAAATTCTCGTCAGTCAGCTTGGTCTCCTGCAAACACAGGACATCCGGTTCGGCAGCGGACAGCCAGTCAAGCACATGCGGCAGCCGGACCTTGAGGGAGTTGACGTTCCAGGTTGCTATTTTCATGGTTAAATTATTGCCACAGAGAGCACGGAGAACACAGAGAAGTAATTAATATTATAACGACACACGCTTGATTCCTTCTGTAAGTATTCTTGCGTTGAAATTGATTATTAATGCTGTTCCAAGATTTGCGGCTTTCAGGTAAGACAGGGTTTGTGCGATGAATAACGGTGTTATCCGGGTTGCCGCCTTTAATTCAAGGATAACGCTGTTTTCGATAACAAGGTCGAGCCGTTGTCCCTTGATCCTGGCGCGCTTGTAAATAATGTCGATGTGTTTCTGTTTTTCATATTTTATCGAGCGCAATTTAAATTCATGGCAAAGTGCAGCTTCGTAGATTGACTCGAGTAGTCCTGGTCCAAGGTGTCGGTGAACTTCAATTGCCGCACCTATTATTTCCCTGGTAAGTATGTCTGCCATCCATGGCCTCCTTATTTAAGGTCATATTATTTCATATTCTCTGAGTCCTCTGTGTGCTCTGTGGCCAACTACCTACGCCGCCAGTCCGGAATGTCTGAGCAGTGCATCGATAGTCGGTTCGCGACCACGGAATTCGACGAACAGTTCCATTGGTTCGCGTGAGCCGCCCTGTTCGAGAATGCTGTGCAGGAAACGGTTACCGGTTTCGCGATTGAAGATGCCGGTTTCCTCGAAGGCGGAAAACGCATCGGCTGACAGTACCTCGGCCCACTTGTAACTGTAATAGCCGGCCGCGTAGCCGCCGCCGAAGATATGTGTAAAGCCGTTCTCGAAGCGATTGAATTCGGGTGGCTGTATAACCGAGACCTGCGCACGGACCTCGTTGAGTGTGTCGTGGATGCGTGCGCCCCTGTCCGGGTCGAAGTCGCGGTGCATGCGGAAATCAAACAGCGCGAATTCCAGCTGGCGCACCATCTGCATGGCCGACTGGAAATTCTTCGCCTTTTGCATGCGTTCGTACAGCTCATCCGGAATCTGTTCGCCGCTCTTGTAATGACCGGAAATCAGGTCAAGCGCCTCGCGTTCCCAGCACCAGTTTTCCATGAACTGGCTGGGCAATTCCACTGCGTCCCATGCGACACCGCTGATGCCGGATACGCCGGCATAATTTATTTGCGTCAGCATGTGCTGCAGGCCATGACCGAATTCATGGAACAGCGTGATCACCTCGTCATGAGTGAACATCGCCGGTTCATCGCCAACAGGCGGTGAGAAATTGCAGGTCAGGTAGGCAACCGGTATCTGGATGCCCTTGTCTGTGCGGCGCCGGCAGATGCATTCATCCATCCAGGCGCCACCGCGTTTGTGCCGGCGGGCATACAGGTCAAGGTAAAACTCGCCCCGGATGGCGCCCGCATTATCTGCTATCCGGTAAAAGCGTACATCCTTGTGCCAGGTGTCGACGCCATCGACCGGCTCGATTTTCAGGCCATAGAGCCGTTCGACGATCGAGAACAGTCCACTGACAACGCGTGGCTCGGGGAAGTAGGGCTTGAGTTCTTCCTGCGAGATGGCGTAACGATCGGCGCGCAGTTTCTCGGAGTAGTAACCGATGTCCCATGCCTGCAGGTCACTCTCGCCATGCGTGTCAGCGGCAAAGGCGCGTACATCGTCGAGTTCCTGCAGCGCGGCCGGGCGCGAACGCGCCGCCAGGTCTTCCAGGAATTGCATGACCTGCCCGGTAGACTCCGCCATCTTGGTTGCCAGTGAGCGTTCGGCGTAATTGTCGAAACCCAGCAAGCGGGCGGCCTCGTGACGTAAGGCCACGATGCTTTCCATGTTGCCGGCATTGTCCCACTGGCCGGCGTGTGGGCCCTGGTCAGATGCGCGGGTAACGTACGCGGTATACAGTTCCTCGCGCAATGCACGGTCATCGGCGTAGGTCATTACTGCGTTGAATGACGGGAAATCCAGCGTGAATACCCAACCTTCAAGGTCGCGCTGTTCGGCCATCTGTTTTGCCAGTGAGCGTGCGCTGTCGGGCAGGCCGGCCAGCCCGGCCTCATCCGTGATTTGCCTGTGCCAGGCATTGGTGGCATCGAGGACATTGTCACTGTAGCTGGAGGACAGTTTTGACAGTTCCTGCATGATCGCCTTGTAGCGGTCGCGATCGGCCTGCGGTAATTCGATGCCGGACAGGCGAAAATCGCGCAGGGCATTATCGATAATTTTCTTCTGGGCGGTGTCCAGTCGAGTGTACTCATCGCCATCGGCAATTTGACGGTAGGCGTTATACAGGCCTTCATGTTGCCCAAGCTCGGTGCCATACTCGCTCAGCAGCGGCAGGCATCCGTTATAGGCGTCGCGTAATTCATCCGTGTTAACCACGGAATTCATATGGCTGACCGGTGACCATGCGCGGTTGATGCGGTCGTCCATGGCTTCCAGTGGCGCAACCAGGTTGTCCCAGGTGTAGGTGGTGTTTTTTGCCAGCAGCTCTTCGACCTGTTTGCGGCCTTCGGCGAGCAATTGCTCAATGGCCGGTCTTACATGTTCCGGCTTGATGGCGCTGAATTGTGGCAGGCCGGTCATGTGCGTCAGTGGGTTGGACATACCTTGGAAATCCTGTGCTTGTTGATAAAAACAGGGCCGAACTTTAGCACGGCCAACTTGCCAGCGCATGTCGAAAACCGGTAACGTTGTGAGGAAACCGGGTGACCGCAAGCGCGCCTTGCCAGGTCAGCCTGTCTGCTGAAAACATTCGCGCCGGCCAGGCGCTCCTGCAGGTTGCTCGGAGGCACGGGAAGTATTGTGACTATCAGAAAATTTGAAAACAGTTCACCCGCGATCGATCCGACCGCCTACATCGACGAAACGGCACTCGTTATCGGTGAGGTAACGATCGCCGCCGACGTTTCACTGTGGCCCAAGGTGGTGGCGCGCGGCGATGTAAATACCATCTCCATCGGTGCGCGCACCAATATCCAGGACGGCACCATCCTGCATGTCAGTCACGACAGCGAATTTGCCCCCGGTGGATTCCCGCTGGTCATCGGTGCCGATATCACGGTAGGACACCAGGCCATCCTGCATGGCTGCACCATCGAGGATGGTTGCCTGATCGGCATGGCGGCGACGGTTATGGACGGCGCAATCGTTCGCAGCGGTGCAATTGTTGGCGCCGGGAGCCTGGTGCCGCCGGGCAAGGATTTGCAGGGCGGCTACCTGTGGGTCGGTTCGCCGGTGCGCCAGGCGCGTGAACTGCGCGATGAGGAGAAAGCTTTTCTCGAGTATTCGGCCAGACATTATGTCGAGCTGAAGAACCGGCATATGGCCGGTGGTTAAAATTAATTGCAGGAGCGCCTTGCAGGCGCGATTGAATTCAAATCGCGCCTGCAAGGCGCTCCTGCAATTGTTAATTATTCCGCAGTGCAGAAATAACCGGTGCCGTATCGGGCCGCACCTTGCGCCAGATATAAAACGACTCCGCGGCCTGCTCCACCAGCATGCCGAGTCCATCGGTCACCTGTGTTGCACCCTGCGCGCGCGCCCACTCCATGAAGGCGGTTGGCTGGTCGCCGTACATCATGTCGTAACAGCGCGTCCCGGGCGTGACCGTATCGCCAGCAATTGCCGGCACCGTCCCGGACAGGCTGGCGGCAGTGGCATTGATAATTATGTCGAACGGCTGGCCGGCCACGTCATCGAGCCCGCAACCTTCCGTATGACCCAGTTCGCAAAACAGGCGGGCAAGTTCCACCGCCTTTTCAGCGGTCCGGTTGGCGATGACCAGCAATGCAGGTTTTTCATCCAGCAGCGGTCCGATAACGCCGCGCGCGGCGCCACCCGCACCTAACAGCAGAATGCGCTGGCCGGCCAGTCTGGCGCCATGGTTTTGCAACAGGTCGCGTACCAGTCCGGCGCCGTCGGTATTGTCGCCGAGAATGGCCTTGTCACCTTCCAGTGACAGGGTGTTGACCGCACCGGCCAGCTCGGCACGCGTGCTGCGGCTGGTTGACAGTGCCCATGCTTGCTCCTTGAACGGTACGGTGACGTTCAGGCCCTTGCCGCCGTTCGCCCTGAAATCGGAGACGGCCTGTGCAAAGCCATCGATCTCGACCAGTATGGCGCGGTAATCCAGTGCCGCGCCGGTCTGTTCGGCAAACAGCGTATGGATGCGTGGTGATTTGCTGTGGGCAATCGGGTTGCCCATAACGGCGTAGTGGTCGGTCATGGTTGCCTGTCTTTATTTGTTAGCGTCATTGCGAGCAAAGCGAAGCAATCTTTATACGATTCGTGCGCGTTGCGCCCGATGACGGGGTGTGCCTGCCTGAAAGGGCTGTATGTCTTTGTGGTGCCGTATGCAAGCTTATTCGGCCAGCCACCCGGCGACGTCTTTTGCGAAGTAAGTCAGGATGCCATCCGCACCGGCGCGCTTGAAGGACAGCAATGATTCAAGTACCACCGCGCGTTCGTCCAGCCAGCCGTTCTGGGCAGCCGCTTTCAGCATGGCGTACTCGCCGCTTACCTGGTAAGCGAAGGTCGGCGCGCCGAACGTATCTTTTATGCGTCGCACGATGTCGAGATACGGCATGCCCGGTTTGACCATGACCATGTCGGCGCCCTCTTCCAGGTCCAGTGCGACTTCGTGCAGGGCTTCATCGCTGTTTGCCGGGTCCATCTGGTAACTGTACTTGTCACCGCCGGCCAGGTTGGCCGCGGAGCCGACCGCATCGCGGAACGGCCCGTAGAAGCTGGATGCATATTTTGCGGCGTAGGCAAGAATGCGTGTGTTGGAGTAACCGTTTGCCTCCAGCGCGCTGCGGATTGCACCGATACGCCCGTCCATCATGTCGGATGGCGCAACGATATCGGCACCGGCAGCGGCATGGGAGACGGCCTGTTTCACCAGTACCTCGACGGTCTCGTCATTCATTACATAGCCGCTGTCGTCGATGAGGCCATCCTGTCCGTGCGTGGTGAACGGGTCAAGCGCGACATCGGTGATCACACCGAGGTCAGGCAAGGCCTTTTTCAGTGCGCGTACCGCACGTTGCGCCAGTCCCTCGGGATTGTAGGCCTCGCTGGCATCCTCTGTTTTCCTGTCAGCCGGTGTCACCGGGAACAGGGCAACGGCCGGTACACCGAGTGCATGGATTTCGGTGGCCGCCGCGACCAGCAGGTCAATGCTGAGGCGTTCCACGCCCGGCATGGATGCGACCGGCTCGCGCTGCTTGTCGCCTTCCAGAATGAATACCGGCCAGATCAGGTCGTCGGCACTGAGGCGCGTTTCACGCATCATGCGGCGGGAAAAATCATTACAACGCATGCGTCGCATGCGTGTGGCGGGATACGGGCCCCGCACCGGGTGTTGTCGATTCACGTGGTTACTCCCTGTCTCGTTGTTGACAGTTTACCGTGCCAGCGTCTCCGGGTCAGTCCCATCTGTCACCCGCGACAGCTATCCACGGCAGGAGACGGCGTGTAAGCTGACCCTTATGGCCGCTGATATGACAAAAGACGCCGCATGGGCGGCAGCTGCGCTGCTGGAGGAGTCGCCGGCGCCGTTGTCTGGCTGGTACGGGAACCCGATGAACGCGGAAACTGCCGATCAACTGCTGTCCCGTGCGCGACTGCAGCAGCAGGAACGGCTGTGCGCGGGCGCGGCCAGCTTCCAGCTGCAGCTGCTCGAGACGCTTTGCCGCGATTGCCTGGGCAGCGGGCCGGATAATGGATTTGCAGCACTGGCTGCACTGACTGCACGGCGCCATGAACGCGCCTTGTTGCTGCTTGTTCGCGGACAGCGACTGGCAAGTCGAAAAGCCCATGGCGCCATGACCTACCTCACGGCTGGATTCCGGGAGGCCGCGCCTGTGCTCGAGTCATCTGATTACTTCGCGCTGGTACGCCAGCATGAGTTGCTCGAATACCTGCCATGGTCGGATAAACCATCGATGGAACTGGCGCTGGACGAGTTGTTGACAGAGGCTGCCGTCATAAAGCAGTTATGCAGTGGACGGCCGGTTACGCGTGTCTGCCTGCATCAGGATACGGTTGGCTGACAGGCAGCCGCCAGGGCTGTCGCTGGGTACGGCCTGTTAAGCCCTGTTCAGAATTCAATTTCCTTGCACTGAAACTACTCATATGAAAATAGTTGTCGCGCTGTGTCGCACCATTGCCAACCAGCTGGCAGCCATTACGTTACTGGGTGCGATTGCCGCCTACCTGCATCCGCCGTTGTTCATGGTATTCAGGGAGAGTTTCCTGTGGTTCTTCGCCGCCACCATGTTTGCCATGGGGGTTGTGCTGGATTTTGATGAGCTACGCGAAACCCTGCGGAAACCAGGGCGAATCGGCCTCGGCGTGTTAACACAGTTTACTGTCATGCCGTTGCTCGGTTTCACCGCTGCCCTGCTTGTACCCCTGTCGCCGGAGATCAAACTGGGTTTCATTATTGTTGCCTGCGCGCCGGGTGCGATGGCCAGCAACGTTATGGTCTACCTTGCTGGCGGCGCCGTTGCCTTTTCGGTTGCGATGACGACGCTTGCAACGTTCCTTTCGCCGGTTCTGACGCCGTTGCTGGTCGAGCTGCTGGGCGGAGTATTCCTCGAGATACCGTTCTGGCCAATGATGAAAACGATTGTGCTGACCGTGGTGCTGCCGCTTGGGCTGGGGATGCTGTTGCGCAGGCAGCTTGGGCGCTACCTGCGCCTTGCGCGCGAAGTCTCGCCGGCCGTGGCGGCCATTGCGATCGTCATCATCTGCAGTTATGCGGTGGCGGCAAACCAGGCGCGCATTGCCGAGGTTGGCGCATGGGTTGTTGTGGCGGTGGTGACGATCAATGCGCTCGGTTATCTCGTTGGCTGGTGGCTTGCGCGGCTGTATGGTTTCGACGCCAATCATCGCCTGACGCTGGCCATCGAAATCGGTATGCAGAACGCAGGCCTGGGTGTTGCGCTGGCCCTGAAACACTTCGCGCCGGAATCGGCCCTGCCAGGTGCCCTGTTCGCCTTCTGGTGTATTTTGACGGCGGCCGGGGCCAGTTCCTGGGTGCGTCGACGCCAAGTGTCTGTTCAAGCTGGATAAATAAATAATACAATATAAACAATAAGTTATAAAATATTTCCCGTTTTTCAGGCGCTTAACCGGCCTCAAGAACCCCCTCCTCACGCCGATAAGATTTACAACACACGATGACTGAGTGTGCCTGGGAAAAGCAGCGGTATGCGACCCGATATTTCTCCGAGGCCAAGTCTGTCATTGCACTGTTTGTGAGGCTCCTCCGACGCCGAAAGGCGTTTTCCAACCCGCCGCAAGGCGGGTTTTTTTATTCGGGTTTAAACAAATGTATGTAAGATTCCGGCCCGAATCAGGTGCATCCCGCACTCAGGTTCCACAACCGTAGCCCGGATGGAGTGAAACGTAATCCGGGGGTGTCTCCCCGGATTCCACTGCGTTGCATCCGGGCTACGTCACTGAATGCCTGCAATTTCGGGTTCCATGGTTTCTGATCGACCAGCTCACGTTCTTTAAAGAAACATCGTAGGGTGCGCCGTGCGCACCAGTCACTGCTGTAAGTATCCCCCGGTGCGCACGGCGCACCCTACGGTTGCTGAATTTCAGGTTTCAACTAGCGGTTCAACCGATCACGCAACAAATGCGGGAAATAGCACTATCCAGCTTGTTTGCGCCACGAAGCTTTGGCGAAGGGCGGTTTTATTTAGCCAGCCAGTCCTGCGGCTTCAGAAACACGTCATACAGTTCTGCTTCGGGTGTTCCGGCCTCGGGTTGCCAGTCATAGCGCCAGGTAACCTCGGGTGGCAGCGACATCAGGATGGCCTCGGTGCGCCCACCGGACTGCAGTCCGAACAGGGTGCCACGGTCGTAGACCAGGTTGAATTCGACATAGCGGCCGCGGCGGTAGCGCTGGAATTCTTTTTCGCGTTGCCCGTATTCGGTGCTGCGGCGACGTTCGACGATCGGCAGGTAGGCCGGCAGGAAGTGATTGCCGATACTCATCATCAGTGAGCAGGCATACTCGAAACCCTTGTCGTTCAGGTCATCGAAAAACAGGCCGCCGATACCACGTGGTTCGTTACGGTGTTTTATAAAGAAGTAATCGTCGCACCATTTTTTATAGTTTGCATAGACGTCGTCGCCGAACGGTGTACAGGCCTCGCGTGCCAGTGTATGCCAGTGCACGGCGTCTTCCCGAAATCCGTAATAAGGTGTCAGGTCGAAACCACCGCCGAACCACCAGACCGGATCGGCATCCGCTTTCTCGGCAATGAAAAAACGCACGTTGGCATGCGTGGTGGGTATGTATGGATTGTCCGGGTGAATGACCAGTGAAACGCCCATCGCCTGGAAATTTCGACCGGCAAGTTCGGGCCGGGCCGCTGTTGCGGATGGTGGCAGCTTGTTGCCGAAGACATGGGAAAAATTGATGCCGGCTTTTTCGAAAACCGCGCCCCCTTCAATTACACGGGAACGTCCACCGCCGCCTTCATCGCGCACCCATTCATCTTCGCGGAATTTTTCAATACCATCGGTTTTTTCGATGGCGTCGCAAATCGTATCCTGCAGGCTCAGCAGATAATCCTTTACCAGCTCTATTTCCGTCTGCCCGATGCGTGCTGTCAATGTCGCAGGACCTCGCCGGTCAGTCCGTCACGAATGGTGCTGGGGTGATTGGTGGCGCCAACAGGGTCGTGCACGATGTAATCGAGTTGCTTGTTGAATATCATGCGCACCTGTAACGGGCTGGTGGCAGGCGGATGGCCGTGAATGTTTGCACTGGTGGATACCAGCGGACCGCCCCACTGTTCACACAAAGCCGCGGCCACCGGGTGGTCCGTTATGCGAATGGCAAGTGTATCGTGCTGGCCGGTCAGCCAGGCGGGTGTATCGGGCAGGCAGGGCAATACCCACGTGACAGGTGTTTTGTAGCGGCGATTGACGCGTTGAGCCGTGGCTTTCGACAGCGGCTGCAGAAACGGCCGGAACTGTTGCAGCGAGTTACCGATAAGAATGACGCCATGCGCAGCCGAGCGATGCTTGAGTGACAGCAGGTGCAATACGGCAGCGCCGTTGAACGGGTTACATCCCAGTCCGTATACAGTGTCCGTCGGGTAGGCAATGACGCCGCCTTCGGCAACGTGGCGGATGGCTTCGCGTATATGCCAGTTCATCATGGTCAGGCAGTATCCGCCTTTTCTTCTTCAGCGCTGGGCAGGGGTGCATCCCAGGGCTCAACGAACTTGCAGTCCTGTTGTGGACAGACGCGCTGCGTGCCCGAGCGCTTGGTGGTTTTGATGGATGTAATCGGCCAGTGGCAGTCCGGGCAGGGCTGTGCCAGTGGCTCGTTCCAGATTGCATATGAGCAGTCCGGATAGCGTTCGCATGAATAGAATATCTTGCCGCGACGCGATTTGCGCTTGAGGATATTGCCCTTTTTGCACTCGGGACATTTAACACCGGTGTCGGCCGGTTTCTCGATCGGTTCGATGTGTTTGCAGTCGGGATAACTGCTGCAGCCGATAAATTTACCGTAACGTCCGCTGCGAATGATCAGGTCTGACTTGCACTCGGGGCACTTGCGGCCTTCGACGACTTCGGGTTCGCCGGAGCCTCTTTCGTCATCGACGTTGCGGGTATAGTCACATTCCGGGTAGCCGCTGCAACCGACGAAGCGGCCGCGCCGGCCGAGGCGAAGGTTCAGCGGCTTGCCGCATTTGGGGCACTCCTCGTCCATCGCCTCGGTGGTGACGTCGCTGCGGGAGACGCTGGTTTCCTTGTCGTCCACCAGTTCCTTGAACGGCTTCCAGAAATCCTGCAGCAGCGGCACCCAGTCTTTCTCGCCGCGCGAGACGGCATCCAGCTCATCTTCCAGCTTCGCGGTGAAGTCGTAGTCGACATACTGGGTGAAATGCTCCGTCAGAAACTTCGCTACGACACGACCGACATCGGTCGGGTAGAAACGCTTCTTCTCCAGCGTGACATATTCACGTGCCTGCAGGGTGGAGATAATGGTTGCATAGGTCGAGGGGCGGCCGATGCCGTATTCTTCCAGTGTCTTGACCAGGCTGGCTTCCGAGTAGCGTGGCGGTGGTTCCGTAAAATGCTGGTCGGCCGAGATATCGCTGAGCTCGCAGCTGTCGCCTTTCTCCAGCGGCGGCAGCAGTTTCTCGTCACTGCTGGCCTTGGCGTCATCCGTGTCTTCCAGGTAAACCGCCATGAAACCGGGGTCGACCACGGTCGAGCCGGTGGCGCGGAACATATTGCCGGTGCCGCAGGTGAAGTCGACGCTGACCGTGTTAATGGTCGCGTGGATCATCTGGCAGGCAATGGTGCGTTTCCAGATCAGTTCGTAAAGCTTGAGTTGTTCCGCACTGAGATATTTTTTAATTTCATCCGGTGTATTGCGTATCGATGTCGGGCGAATGGCCTCATGCGCTTCCTGGGCGTTCTTTGCCTTGGTCTTGTAGAGACGCGCCTCCGGCGGCAATGCATGCTCGCCGTAACGTTCCGGTATAAAGGTGCGTAATTCCTCCAGTGCGTCCTGGGCGAGGTTGACCGAGTCGGTACGCATGTAGGTAATCAGGCCGACGGTATCGCCGCCGATATCCATACCTTCATATAGCTGCTGCGCCACACGCATGGTGCGGCTTGCCGTGAAGCCGAGTTTGCGTGATGCCTCCTGCTGCAGGGTGGACGTCGTAAACGGCGCGGCCGGATTGCGCTTGCGCTTTTTCTTCTCGACTGTATCGACAACCAGTTTGCCACCGGCGGCCTTCAGTAATTCATCACGGGCAGCGTGTGCAGACTTTTCGTTGTTGATGGAAAATTGTTTGAGTTTCTCGTCATGCAGGTGTGTCAGGCGAGCGGTGAATGCCTGTTTGTCCTTGCCGAGCTGGCTTTCAAGTGTCCAGTATTCGCGCGGCTTGAAATTCTCGATCTCGATTTCGCGTTCGACGATCATGCGCAACGCCGGGCTCTGTACACGTCCGGCGGACAGTCCGCGGCGAATTTTCTTCCATAACAACGGCGACAGGTTGAAGCCGACCAGGTAATCGAGTGCGCGTCGTGCCTGCTGTGCATTGATCAGCTCGGTCGACAGGGAGCGGGCATGCTCGATTGCCTCGTTGACGGCGCGCTTGGTGATCTCGTTGAACACCACGCGGTGTACTTCCTTGTCCTTGAGTGCCTTGCGCTCCTTCAACAGTTCGCACAGGTGCCAGGAGATGGCCTCGCCTTCGCGATCCGGGTCAGTTGCGAGGTACAGTGCATCGGACTTTTTCATCGCCTTGACGATGCTGTCGACATGTTTTGAATTGCGCTCGATGAGCTGGTACTTCATGGCGAAGTCATGCTCGGTGTCGACAGCGCCTTCCTTGGGTACCAGGTCGCGCACGTGGCCATAGGAGGCCATGACCTCGAAGCCCTTGCCGAGATACTTCTTGATGGTCTTGCACTTTGCGGGTGACTCGACGATTACGAGGTTCTTGCTCATACGATCAGGGTACTTTCAGGCGCGGCGGGCCGCGGGCAGGTTGAACAACACGGGTTCAGTGCAGTCCCCGTTGGGCGCTTTCAAACACCAGGTCTTCGACCCAGGCGTAGGCTTCTTCGTCGCCCGGCTGGTTGAACAACACCATCAGCACGACCCATTTCATCTGGTCGAGATCGAAATCCTCGCTTTCCAGTGCCATTGCCTGGTCGATCGCACGTTCGCGGTGCGCGGGCGACAGCACGCCCATCTGTTCCAGGAACAGCAGGAAGCCACGGCACTCGGTATCGATCCGGTCCATTTCATCACGGCAGTACAGTCGCATGGAGCGTTCAGCGGGTGTGGCCTGTGGCGCGTCGTCGTTGGTCAGGCCTTCCATCCAGAGGAAGGCGCGATCGATCTCGCGACTCGGGAAGCCAGCCTGGCTGAGTTCCTGGTGGACCACGTCGCGGTCGGTCGCGACTCCCTGGTCGTCATCCATATAATAGTTCTCGAACAGGTACATCAATACGTCGAAAACGTTTTCTTTCATTATTAAACCCTTTTATTTCAATCGGATATAGCGACCACCATGATTGGCTGCAACGTGTCCGCCCATCTCAAGTTGCAGCAGCATGGAGGAAACTTCTGCTGGCGTCAATCCACTGTTATCTACCAGCCGGTCAATAGATATCTCATCAAATCCCATATTTTCAAGCAGTTGTCGATAGTCATCACCCAGGCCGGGGGCATTATCGGCGGGTGTTGGTGCCTCCCTGTTTGCAGCACAGGCCGCGGCCAGCGGTGCCAGTTCGTCAATGACGTCGGCGGCTGTTTCCACCAGCTTGGCGCCCTCGCGGATGAGTCGATGGCAGCCGCGTGCCAGCGGGTTATGGATTGAACCCGGCACGGCAAAGACTTCGCGGCCCTGTTCCAGGGCCATGCGGGCCGTGATCAGTGAGCCTGAACGGACCGCGGCTTCCACGATGAGCGTGCCCAGGCTCAGTCCGCTGATGATGCGATTCCGCCGCGGGAAATTACCGGCCAGGGGTGGCGTGCCGATGGCAAATTCGGAGACCAGTACGCCGTTTTCCGCAATGGCATGGGCCAGGTCGCGATGGCTGGCCGGGTAAACGCGGTCAAGTCCGGTGCCGGTGACGGCCACGGTGGCGGCACCGGCATCGAGGGCGCCCCGGTGACTGGCGGCGTCGATGCCGAGTGCGAGGCCACTGGTGATAACCAGGCCGGCGGCGCCGAAATGGCGGGCAAAATCCGTCGCCGTTTGTCGGCCGGAGGCGCTCGGGTTGCGGCTGCCGACCATGGCCAGTTGCGGTTCCGACAGCAGCTCAGCCTGACCCTGGGCATACAACAGGGGTGGCGGGTCGGGTAATTGCAGTAACAGCGGTGGATAGTTAGCCGACTGACAGGTAATGAGGTGGTGGTTGGGTGCCTGCAGCCACTCCAGATCGCGGTCCAGCGCTGCCTGGTCGGGCTGGCGTAATGCGTCGATGGCGGACGTGCCAAGACCCAGGCCGCGCAGCTGGTCCGAGCTGGCGCGAATGGCCTGCGCGGGTGTGGCGAAGGTTTCCAGTAAGCGCTGGAAGGTAGCGGCGCCGACACCCGGTGCGTGGTGTAGCGTGAGCCAGTCAGCGAATGATTCGCCGGTGTTTTGTTCTGCTGAAGCCGCAACCATGCGACCTACTATACGTCAGCACAGGCCAGCGCGTGTCATCCCGCGCTGACCGGCACTGCCGGATATTTGCTGTTAAGGGGTGCGGACGAAATCGTTGATGTGGATAGCGCGTGTTGCCTGCATCACCAGGCCAAAGCTGACCTTTTCAGTGGTGCGGAACACCATCACCATGCCGGCTTCCTCGTCAGGCAGGCGAACTTCATTGCCATAACGGTTGCTGACCGGGTCCTTGATGGTCTTGCCCTGCTGGAAGATACGCATAACGTGACCGACTTCCATGCCATCGCGCTGGCCCAGGTCGAGCGCCACGACATTGAACTGGCCGATCTGGCTGACGCCGCCCAGTACGGAGATGATGTGACCCTCGGTGCCAGGTGCTGTGGGGTGTGGCTGGAAGAACGCATTGGGTGCAGAGCGGTCAGCCGGGAACAGCCGGTCACCGACACGGACTTCACGTGTCGTCTCGGTCAGCTGGATGGTTGCAGGATCGCCAAAGCGCTGTACCGGTCCGGTGCCGACGTAGATGGCCTCGTGTCCGAGTACTTCACCGGTGTCCGGATCTATATAGGTGCCACCCGGTTCGTAAATATCGAACAGTGCGATATTGTTGCCTTCAATCCCGCGTACGTAAATACGGTCGCCGGCGCCGGTAATGACATGTTCGTCGGCGCTTTGCACGACATAGGGCGCGCTATCGAGCGCGTCTTCGTCGATAACCAGCGCGCGTGTCAGGAATGCGTTAATGGCATCAAGCGGAATAGTCGGGATAGCGTTTTCCAGGCTCTCTTCACGGATGCGCGGCGACAGTTTGCCATCACCGTTTGCCATGATGCGTGGTTTGCCATCGACATAAGTGAGGTTCAGTACATCACCCGGGTAGATCAGGTGGGGATTGCTAACCTGTGGATTCACATACCATACTTCGGGCCATAGCCAGGGATCACGCAGAAACATCGCCGAGATGTCCCACAGCGTGTCGCCCTTGACCACAACATATCGGTCGGGGTGATTCGGGTTGAGTGCGACATCGGCTGCAACCAGTGATCCGGTAAGGAGTGCAGCCAAGACCATTCCGAGCAGTTTCTTGATTGACATAGGTGTCCCTTTACGTCGAATTTGAATCATTATCCAGCCGGTAACCGGTGCAGGATTTTTGGCTGAACCGGGATGATCTGCGCGCCCGCGCACTGGCGCAAGTCAGCCGCGAGTTTAGCGGAAAATCCACACAGAACAAAACCTTTTGTCGAGTTTCAGACAACTGCAACATCCCCGATTGTGGTACAGTATATAAGATACTTCGTGTTCCAATCGTGACGGCAATCACATGACAACCCTTAACATCCTGCACTTCCCTGACCCGCGCTTGCGTGAAGTCGCGCAACCCGTCGAACACGTTGACGACGGTGTGCGACAGTTTATCGACGACATGTTCGAAACCATGTACGCGGCGCCCGGTATCGGCCTGGCAGCCACGCAAGTCAATGTCGCAAAGCGGATCATTGTCATAGATATATCGGAAGAAAAGCACCAGCCTTTATGCCTGATTAACCCGGAAATCCTCGAACTCGACGGTGTCGAGGAGATGGAAGAGGGCTGCCTGTCCGTCCCCGGCGTGTACGAACGGGTGCAGCGGGCCGACCGGGTCAGGGTCCGTGCACTGGATCGCGATGGCCA
>JAOULY010000215.1 GCA_029881775.1 Gammaproteobacteria bacterium | reverse complement strand
CTCGATCGAGCTTATCTTCTCGGCCTCTTGCAGGCCTTCCGACCGTTGACGCACCAGTGGCGGACCGCCTTCAATATTGAAAACATTGTATTCATGGGCCTCCAGCAGCGACGGCGTCCTGTACGCACGGGCAGCACCGACTCGCAGGGTGTGGTTCGGTGTTACCTGGTAGTTGACTGCGAGCCGGGGCGAAATATCCGTACCGACAATGCCATTGTGCTCAATGCCGGCGCCGGCATTGAGGACAATCCGGCTGGACAAACGTTGTTCGATACTGGCGAACAGTCTGGAGACAAGGTCTTCCTCGTTGTGATTGCCGTCAAACTTGTATTGCCCCTCGATAGTGTCATAGCGCAGGCTGCCACCCCAGACAATCCGCAGGTTCTCACGGGCTTGCAGGGTATGCTGCAATTCCAGGTCATAGCTGTGTGTATCTATGTCATCCAGGCCATAGATTATGGACTGGCTCCCATCCACGCCGAAAATATCCATGAACTGGTTGTTATCCAGCCCCTGGCCGGTCAGGTCATTCACCACATCCAGTATCGGGCCGATGCTGTAATCATCATCCATCTTGTGGTGATTGTGATAAAACTGGACGTATAGCGAATCCGCCCCCCCCAGCGCACGTGTCCAGCGCAGGTATTCGTAATTGTTTATGGAATTCCGGTTGCGGTGAGGTTCAAACACATCGCCGGGCAAGCCAATGCCATAGGTGCCTGCCGCAACACCAGCCTGAATGTCCAGCTGGTCACGCACATCGATCTGGTAATTGCCACTGTATGACAGCCTGCTGACGCGTGTATCATCATTGACGGTGTCGATACCATTATTTCGCAGGTGACTGGCACTGAGCCTGTACTCGTAATTCCCGTTGAGGCTACCTGTGCGGAACATGCCACGCCCCGTTCCCTGTGTACCACCTGTGAAATTCAAATACCGGCCCGCACCCATGAAGGGGCGTAGTGTAGTGATATTGATCACGCCATTGAATGCATTGGCTCCGTAACTGGCCACATTGGGGCCGCTGATCACCTCGATACGCTCAATGTCTTCAATCTCCAGCGGCAAATTGGACCAGTCAATGGTTGAGTTGAATGCAGAGTGCAGGGAGCGACCATCGACCCGGATCAGCAGACGCCGCGGGAACTGGTCGGCCAAGCCATGCGATGTCACTGAAAAATCATGCCCGTTGACATGGCTTACCTGGAATCCGGGGACCAGCCTGAACAGGTCGGCGATATTGACCGCACCGGATGCGCGTATCATCTCGCGGTCGATCACCGTCACCATGGCCGGTGAGTCCTCCGGGTGCTGCTGCAGCCGGCTGGCCGCAGCGACCCATGGAATATCTGTGAAAAAGTCCTCCTCGGAAGGCAAATTATCCGCCAGGACCGACTCTCCCCAGATAAAAATTCCCGTCAACAGTGGAGTTGTGGATTGATAAACAGCTAAAGGGTTTTTCACTATCCATAGAAAACAACCCGCACAGGTTGCAAGGCACCTGGAACAGATACCTTGTCTACTAGTCCCTGGCCCTCGCGTACTTTTCATTATCTATCTCCAAGAAGTACGGGCAGGAGCTACTAGTCCAACTCAAGTGTGCCGCGGAGATAGTAGCGCGTATCAAAAACATGATCTCTATCGAAGACCTCATGGTCTTCTCCTATATTATGGATGATAAACTCGATCAAACCCTGCCTGGCATTTCCACCAAGGCCTTTTGCAAGACGCAGATCGACCCGCATGTGCTCGTCCACATCGCCGCCGTCCCCGTACCAGCTCATTTGACTCATATGCGATATCAGCGTGCTTATCTGCCAGTTACCCGTGAAGCGTTTTGACAACAGCAGGCTCGCGGTATGTTTGGGCGTCCCGTCGAATCCATACCTGGGTAGCTTGATGGAATCCGGCGCCAGCATCTGGTCGACGTCGGCATAGGCATACTGCAGGGAAGCGAGAAAATTCCGATCCGGCTGGTAATGGAGTTGCAGTTCAGCACCGTCTGTATCGATACGCGAGCCGTTAAAGGCCACCCATGCCCCGTCAAAATCAGGAAATACCAGCGTTACGATCTCGGGGTAATTTACATCGTCTCGCTCATATATTTCATCACGAATGATTTCGCGGTAGAGCTTCAGATCCAGAGTAATCCCGGCATCTCGCCATGTGTCCATGTATCCAATTTCAAAGGAGGTAATATTCTCCGCATCGACACCCCCGGGTAATGTTACATGCAGGGCGTCAAGCATCGTCCCGTCATTTGTCCTGATGCCAAAATCGAAATGCTCTTCCAGGAGAGACGGCGCCCTCATCGAACGGCTCACACTCGCACGGATAGCCCGATCATCCGACAACAAGTAGTTTATGCCGAGACGCGGCGAATATTCCGTGCTGGTAAGGTCACCTTTCTCGACCATCAGGCCGCCATTTAGAATGATGTATGGAGCCGGCCGGAACTCGGCACTGATGTATGCCCGAAACAGGCGCTCATCCACTTCACTGCCTTTCGGGCCAATCAGATAGTCACTGCTGAAATCATCCTGGCGCGCACCCAGCCCGGTCACATAGCGCCAATTCCCCAGCTGTGGAGAGCGGTATTGCACCCCCATGTCCAGGCGCTGGCTCTTGTAGTTAAAGATACCGAAGTCAATCACATCATCTCTGCTGTCAACGGGTAGTTCCAACAGAACTACAGGAGGCAAGAGGGCTGATAACGGCCCGATAACATAATGATCATCCTCGGCAAAATAACTGTGGTAGAACTGCAACTGCAAATCCCCGCCATTGTTCAGTTCTCTGACCCATCTGACTAACTGGTAATTTCGCTTGATATCCCTTGATTGATAGGGATCTGCCGGCGAGGAACCTTCAAGTGAACCTGCACCACGGCCCATTGGTCCGTCACTCACACCGGCATGCACTTCAAACTGGTTACCACGTCCCGGGTTCGTTAATAACCTCAAGTCGGCCGTCCGGACTATTTTTTCCGTATTACGGTCCTTGAATGCCGTTGCCTGGTCAAATCCGATGCCGACACGAAAATCGACATCGTCGTTGTGACCGCCATAACGCAGGAAGCCCTTATTTCTGTTCAGAGAACCCGCAGTCGCCTTGAGGTGCCAGCCCTGCGTCTCGAATGGCTGCAGGGTTATTATGTTAATTGCGGCGGCAAAGGCATTTTCACCAAAGGTGGCCGCGCTCGGGCCTCGCACCACCTCGATATGATGAATATCATCCATATCGATGCCCAGTGCATGCCAGTCGACACTGTTGAATACAGGGCCATACACCGGACGGCCATCCACCATGACCTGGGTGCGGCGTGAAAAGCTGTCGGTCTGGCCGTGATAGGTTACCGAATAGGTCGCCGTATCGCCCTGCCCGATCTGGAACCCCGGGACAAGACGGAACAACTCGGCAATCTCTACCGCTCCGGAGGCCTCGATCATGTCACGATCGATGATCGTGATGGTATGCGGCGCCTCCACCTGCCGCTGGGACATCCGGGTTGCCGATGTGATAGTTGGTATGTCCTGGAACCAGGATTCCTCGGAGTCAGCTACAGCTCTGCCTGCCAGCAGCGCATAAAGCAGCTGGATTGCCAGCATGGCAGGCACGGCCTGCAACACATACCTGGATACGCCTCCCCCGTTGTACAAGACCCGCCTCCCACAGACTGAATCTATTTATCCCTGCTTTGTCTTGTCAAAAGTCTAGCATGACCATAACAGATGTGCCTGACGGCCTGCATCTGCCACCTTACCAAGAATGTCGCCGGCATGTACAAGACTGGTATCGTACTTGACCACGGCCAGGTACTCCTGTCCGGGCGGGAAAAACACACTGATAATGCCATTGAACCCGGCAAGCACTTCCATCAGCTGCGTGCAATGCTTACCCGGAACAGCCTCGTCCAGCCGAATCACAATTTCCACCACGCTATCCTTATCCATAGTATCTCCGTGCAGGGTTGTTTCTATATTCACAAAACTGCCCGGGTACGTCAGCCACCCGTCAGGACTAACACCTTTTAACTAGCCCAAACGGGTGAGCTGCCGGATTTGTTAATTAACAGGAGAGAAAGTGATAGTCTTTGCGGTATGGCCGGAAAAACCAGACAGGTCCTGATTGCGGATGATCACGAAATGATCAGGGACGGGCTGCGCAGCAATATTACCGAACTGGTTGGTGATTGCGACATCATCACTGCATGCAACGGCGCGGAAGCATCGGCGCTGCTTGAGAACGAAAGCGGCTACTCGCTTATCATCCTGGACCTGTTCATGCCGGAGACAGACGGCTTTGCACTGGTTCGTGACACCTGTGACCGTTTCCCGGACACACCCGTCGTTGTCATGTCCGCATCCGAAGACGCCGGCCATATGCGCAAAGTCATTGATACAGGCGCGAGCGGCTATATACCAAAAAGCTGCGGCAG
>JAOULY010000214.1 GCA_029881775.1 Gammaproteobacteria bacterium | reverse complement strand
CCTCATGGTCTTATTTCGGCAAGCTCCCGTCATTTAAAGAAACATCGTAGGGTGCGCCGTGCGCACCAGTCGCTGTTGTATGTATCCCCCGGTGCGCACGGCGCACCCTACATCTAATGAATTACCGGTTTCGATCAGATATCCGTCGTCCCCGCGTAGGCCATAATCCAGATAGTAGGTATTAACCCCAGGTCCGTGTCCGGCCAGCATCGGACCCGGCCTATAAACAAGAAACCCCGCATAAGCGGGGCTTCTCCAAGTTACCGAGTAGAGTGTGCGATGATCTGATTTGATCAACAGCGACCTTTTTTCCTCTGACCAGGCGGGCAATGATAGCCATGCGGATGACCAGCCCGATAGGGTTCATATTCGACATGAACTTTTTTCGACGCGTGTGAATGATGAGGATGTTCATCTGTGCTGACTGCGGCTCCTACTGCCCCACCTATAGCACCACCAATGATGGCACCGTCACGACCACCTACCTCATTGCCAATTGCCGCACCAGCAGCGCCGCCAAGGCCACCGCCAATTGCCGCGTCCAGAGTAGAATCTGCGTTTGCCTCAAGCACTGATAGTGCAATTGCTAGAACAAGATATTTAATCTTCATGAGATATACGTCCTGACATGGGTTAACAGATATCCATATCATCGGCAATCGATCCTGGAAATAGTGTGACGCAGATCACAGCCGGCCTTTTGGGGCATCCACGAAGATCCGACTCGGGGTATCTTCTGGTCTTTTAGTATGTATTTCTGCTGTCTGTTATGGGAAGGACCGAGAACGGCCATATTCAGACATATAACTCCAAAAGGAAATAGCGACCCGAAACCCGCCGATAGCCGTGCCGATGATGGAACTGGCCGTGTTCCAGACAGGTTTAAGTGATATATCCAGGCTATCAAGAATGGGTGGTCCCAGGATATCTCCTACGGGTCGTTTAGTGCACGTTTAGAACGAGTTTTCAAATACCAGCTCATCCAGCGGTAGCTGACCGGGTTTTGGCCAAGAATCCTTTGTGCCTTTACCAATTGCCACCATCGGACCCATCACATGGTCCTCGGGTAGCTGTATCAACTCGGCAACCTTGTCGATATCGAAACCGATCATTGGGCAGGACTGGTAACCCATTTCCTGGGCGACCAGCATCATGGTCTGCATGGCTATGCCAATGGAACGCTGGGCTTCGTCCCGTTGCAGCCATTCACGCCCTTCATGAAACGGTCCCATCCAGTTGATCAGTAACTCGGCGACTTCCTTGGGAGCATTGGCCCAGTAGCGTTCCGGGTTTTTCTGCCATGCTTTCATGTCCGCAGTGAACAGTACCAAAAGTGAAGCATCTGTCATCTGCGCTTGATCATTGCCCAGTTCCTTGCGAATCCGGGCGCGCAGCTCAGGGTCCCGCAAGATCACGAAACGCCAATGCTGAATGTTGAAGCTTGTTGGCGCCTGGATGGTAGCTTCCAGCAGCTGTCGTTCTTCCGCATCGCTCATTTTGTGGTCAGGGTCAAAATTTTTTACTGCACGCCTCTGGTATACGGCATCGATAGTATTCATCGCAGACTCTCCTCGATTAGAAATTAATGAGTTCATGGCCCCGCAGGAGGGTACCTTTTCTTGTTACACGAGCCGTTATTGGGAAAACTGCAGTGGCATCATGCCATCAGTGACCAGGCTAACTATACTGACGAAAACGGCAGCATAAACTCGGCTAATTCAATGATCTCGTAGACTACTCGACCACTCAAGATCGTCAAGCTGGACTTGATGTCCGCTTTGAGTCGGAGACATTTACTCCTTTGAAATGTATGAAATATCGAGGTGTGAGTCTCAGAACGGCCAGAACTGGTCATTCAGTCAGTGATAGGAGATGATCGGCAAGCACCACTCCTCCTATCAGGTCACGCGTAAATGCCTGCCAGTTCGGTACCATGACATCAGAAAAAGAACAAGGAATGCACTATCCACCCAGGCCCATGGAATCCACATGAACGGAACGCCGGTTGTCATCGCATACCGGAACACTACAAATGCATAGGAAAATTTCAGCGCTGCACCGTAGAGCATTAACTCTCGACATTTTACGGGATTTACAGCCACCCTGAAAAACATGACCGCAAATATCAACAACAACATGGCTGGGAATTCGACGTAACCGAAATGGTTCGGCGGTTCAACCTGATAATGATTAAAAATTGCTTCAGGCATTAACAGAAAAGAGAAGGCGAGCACACCGTCATAGATGCCTGCAGCTATAAAGACTAACTTGATCCATTTGTCATTCATCGTCTTCACTCCTGTTTGCGTATTCTTTTTGTTTTTGCCGTTTCAGTTGCTTAAAAAAACGATGTCGGCGTTGTCGTGTTGCCTCTTCGCTGTAGATGGTTCTGACGAGTTTCCGAAAGTTCTCCTCAAGCTCGCTGACACTCATATTCTCGGGCTGGAAGTTGACATCAAATAGGGTGCATAACTCCCAGGCATCTTTTCTGAGTATACGACCACAATCCTCCAGTCTGCTATACAATGGGGTGCCAGGAAAGGGAGTCAAGATCGTGATCTGTACTTCGTACAGCCCGCTTTCTTCCGCAAAGGTTGCAATATCTCGAAAGCTTTCATTGCCGGTTCCATCCAGGCCAAGTACAAAGCAACCATTGACACTGATACCATGCTCCTGAATATTCCTTATAGCAGCAAAATAATCATCATGCTGCTTGGCCTTCCAGTCGGATTTCCTCTCTAATCCCCGGAGGCCTGATAGAGAGGTGCTTTCCAGACCAATCAGTATCTGGGCGCAGCCACTGTCACGCATCAGAGACAGCAAATCATCATCCTGTGCAATCGATATATCGGTCTCGGTGAACCAGCGTATATTTTCCTTGTTGACTGCTTTTAACAGTTCCTTGCCGTGTTTTTTGTTGGCAAAGGTGTTGTCGTCGGCGAATTCGATAAATGCCTTTGGCCATAGAGTCTTGATATGTCTTATCTCATCAATCACCTTGGCAACAGGCTTTACCTTGAACGTTGGTGACAAACGAATCGAAGAGGCACAGAATTCACAGTCAAATACACATCCCCGCTGGGTCTGCACGGTAAGTCGGTTATAGCGTTCCGGATCAAGAAGCTCAAATCGAGGTATGGGTGCATTTGCTAAGTCAAAGGGCTTGCTGCGCGAGTCATAAACCGGCTGCAGCTGGTTGCGCTTCAAGTCCCGGATTACCTGTGGCCACATTGGCTCGCCCTCGCCGATGACAACACAATCAGCATGCCGTCCAGCCTCTTCCGGCAGGGCTGTCACATGCAGACCCCCGAGGATGACGCAGGTGCCTGCTGCACGATAGCGGTCAGCCAGCGCGTAGGCTTGCTTGATCTGTGCCGAGAAGGACGAAATAGCTACAATATCGAAATTACCAGGCAAGCCCTCAAGCTTTTCCAAATCATCCACTTCGACATATTCAAGTTCTATATCATGCGGGGTCATGCCAGCAAGCGTCAGTAACCCAAGGCTGGGGAGGGAGGCGATTACCTTGCTACGTTCCACAAAACCAGGCAACGTCAGCCCTAGCTGCGTGAGTTCCTTGTCGTAGGCACGTACCCCGCTCATTGCGATCAGGCCAAGTTTCATGCGGCTCCCCATCCCATCAACAGCCCAACGATACCTGCCGCGACACTCACAACCGGCACTGGAAACAGGTGGCGGAACACACGCTTCCATGCTGTGAGGTAACAGCACAGTGGCATGGTTGTCACACCAAGCATGAATCCGATCGACGCGATGCTCACATAAGGTGCTTGGATACTTATTGACTGCAGCGTAAGCCCGAACAGGAGGTTGATAAAGCCTAGGCCAAAAAATGAGATGTGCCCGAGCCGCAGCATGCGTCGACGAAAAGAGGTATATCCGCCGGCCCAGTCATCGATATGAAAGAAGAGTCCGATTACCGCTCCGGAAATAACACCCAGCAGCATGGCAATCCAGCCTATTAGAAGATGGAGATCAGAGGTACCCATACCGATGGTTAAAAAATAATTCCTCGATATAAAGTAGCAGTTTATACCAATCTGGCTATGTTAATGTTTTGACCCACATCATTATTTATACCGATTAAACCGGCGTCAGATACTCGATGCGCGGGATAAATTGTATTTCCAGAGGGTCTATACCCGACCGTCATTCGTCGGAATATAAGAGACGACTAAACGTCTGGGTTGGGTCGGAAGTAATCATCTAACTGATTTACTCAGGTATTCAGCCTGGAACTTCCGAGTCCGGCCAGAAGCTGGCATCCGTGTACTTCTAGTATTAAATATCAAGGGAGCGGTTGGTGTCGCTCAATCCGCCCTATCATCACTGCCATCCTGAGATGCTTTATTCCAGATCGGGTTACCTCGATCATCAGGATGCAGCCTTTCTTTCTCCTGATCATGCAGGTGCCAGTAAGATTTATCGATCGCGCCCGCAGCA
>JAOULY010000213.1 GCA_029881775.1 Gammaproteobacteria bacterium | reverse complement strand
CGTGGAAATCGGTAAACGCCACTACCCGATGAGCCAGGCCTTCATGAATGGTCCGAACCGCGGGAAGGATGTCTTTATCCCGATGGACTGGGTGATCGGCGGGCAGGACTACGTCGGCCAGGGCTGGCGCATGCTGATGAATTGCCTGTCGGATGGTCGTGCAATTTCACTACCGGCCCTCAGTACGGCGGCCGGCAAGCTCGTCAGTCGCAGTGTCGGCGCCTACTCCGCCGTGCGCAAACAGTTCAAGGTACCGATCGGCAAGTTCGAGGGGGTCAGCGAGGTGCTCGCCCGTATCGGCGGGCTTACTTACATGATGAATGCCACGCGCGGTTTTACCACCTCGGCGCTGGACAATCACGAGGAACCGTCTGTCGCCTCGGCGATTATCAAGTATCACCTGACCGAGCGTATGCGCATTGTCATGAACGACGGCATGGACATTCTCGGCGGACGCGGGATCAGCATGGGGCCGAGCAACTTTATCGCCCGCTCCTACCAGGCACTGCCGATTGCAATTACCGTGGAAGGCGCAAATATCCTGACGCGCAACCTGATCATCTTTGGCCAGGGTGCGATCCGTTGTCACCCGTACCTGTTTAAAGAGATGGAAGCGACGGCTGCCGGTGATGTGGATGCCTTCGACCGCGCCCTGCTCGGCCACGGCGCACATGCCATGAGCAACTTCAGTCGCAGCCTGTTTCACACCGTCACCCGTGGTCGCTTGCTGGGTGCGCCGCAACACGGCGTCGCCGGCAACTATTACCGGCAGTTCGCACGCATGAGCCTGGCCTTTGCCGTCACCGCCGAGATCGTACTGATGAACCTGGGCGGTGGCCTGAAGCGCAAGGAGTCAATTTCCGGACGTCTTGGTGATGTATTGAGTTACCTGTATCTCGGCAGCGCGGTCCTCAAACATCATTATGACAACGGTTCGCCCGCGGACGAATTGCCGCTGGTTGAATGGGCCTGCCAGGACCTGCTCTACAACACCCAGGTGCGCCTGCACGAAGTCCTGAACAACCTGCCCAGCCGCTTCCTGGCAAGCGTTGCGCGCCTGCTGACATTCCCGCTTGGTAAACCGTTCCGGCGCCCGGATGACGCACTCGGCCAGCAGGTTGCAGATATTCTTATGCAGCCCGGTGACCTGCGTGACCGTCTGACGGAAGGTGTGTATATTCCTGCAGATGCCAGCGAATCCGTTGCACAGCTGGAGGACGCACTCGTCAAGGGTGCCGCCGCCGAGCCTGCCGTACGGAAACTGCGCGCCGCCATGAAGAAAGGCGTGCTGCCCAAGGGTGACCCGGAAGACTCAACCGCAGATGGCGTCAATGCAAATGTCATCAGCGAACAGGAAGCCGAAGCGATACGCGCCTCCGTCGAGGCACGCAAGCTTGCCATACAGGTAGATGATTTTTTGCCTGAATATTTCACCAAGGAGCAGAAGGCATGGGGGAAAGACAGTCTGGATGGGGTGGCCGGCCAGTCTATGTAGTAGATGGCAGTCGTACGCCATTTCTGAAGGCCCGCGGCAAACCCGGGCCGTTTGCTGCAGCCGACCTGGCGGTGGCTGCCGGGCGACCGCTGCTGGCACGTGTACCGTTTGCGGCCAGCGATCTGGATGAAGTCATTCTCGGCTGCATGATGCCGAGCCCGTTTGAGGCCAACATCGGCCGTGTCGCGGCACTCAGACTCGGTTGCGGTGACCGGGTACCGGGCTGGACCGTGCAGCGCAACTGCGCCTCCGGCATGCAATCGATCGACTCCGCTGCACAAAATATTGCCAGTGGCCGCTCCAGCCTGGTGCTGGCCGGCGGCGTCGAGTCCATGAGCCGTTCGCCCATCCTCTACAACGACACCATGGTCAACTGGTTGTCTGCCATGGCCGCTGCGCGCACACCCGGCGCAAAACTGAAAACACTGGCAACACTGCGCCCGCGCCACTTCAAACCTGTCATCGCCCTGCTGCACGGACTCACAGACCCGGTGGTCGGCCTGTCCATGGGACAGACCGCGGAAATCCTTGCACATCGTTTCGGTATCACGCGTGAAATGATGGACGCCTTTGCCCTGCGCAGTCACCAGCGCCTGGATGCTGCGCAGCAAGCCGGACATCTCGACGAGATCGAACCGCTGTATGACACGCGCGGCAACGTATACGCACACGATGACGGCGTGCGTCCCGACTCGACGCTGGAAAAACTCGGCAAACTGCGCCCGGTGTTCGATCGTCACATCGGCAATGTCACCGCCGGTAACAGCGCGCAGATTACCGACGGTGCCGCCTGGGTATTGCTGGCCTCGGAAGACATGCTCGAGAAGCACAAGCTGACGCCGATGGGGCAGCTCATCGACAGCCAGTGGGCCGGTCTCGACCCTGCACAGATGGGCCTGGGCCCGGACTACGCCATGGCGCCGATCATGCAGCGTCACGGCCTTGATAGCGGGGATATCGATTACTACGAAATCAACGAGGCCTTCGCCGCGCAGGTGCTGGCCTGCCTGGCCGCGTGGAAGGATGCCGACTTCTGCCGTGACGAGCTGGGACGCGACACGCCGTTCAGCCCTATCAACGAGGCGCGCCTGAATGTCGATGGCGGTGGCGTCGCCGTCGGCCACCCGGTAGGCACCAGTGGCGCACGCATCGTGCTGCATGTGCTGAAAGTGCTGCATCGTGAAAACGCAAAGCGCGGTATGGCCAGCATCTGCATCGGCGGCGGCCAGGGTGGCGCCATGCTGATCGAGCGTATTTGATATGCAAAACACTGATGTGCTTATTGAGGCTGTAGGAGCGCAGGCATGCGCGAATCAATATCGGTATTCCTACCTACAAATTCGCGGACAACGTCCGCTCCTACAAGATATGGAACATTATTCATGACCGACACAACCGAACATTTCCGTATCGAAACGGACGCCGACAACATCGCCTGGCTGCATTTCGACAAGGCCGATGCCGGTACCAATGTCCTCAGCCAGGCAGTGCTGGAACAACTCGACCTGCATCTGCAGCAGATCGCGGCACAATGTCCGCGCGGTCTTGTCATCCTGTCTGACAAAGCCAACGGCTTTATTGCCGGCGCGGATATCAGCTCGTTTACAGCACTGAAAACACGGACTGAAGTCATGGGTCTGCTCGAAACCGGGCAGACCGTGTTCAACCGCCTCGAGGCCATGCCCTTCCCCACGGTCGCCATGATTCACGGTTTCTGCCTGGGCGGCGGCATGGAACTGGCGCTGGCCTGTCGCTACCGCGTAACGCGCGATGACCCGGGTACACGCCTGGGGCTGCCCGAGGTGCGCCTCGGCATACACCCGGGCTGGGGTGGCAGCGCACGCATGGTGCCGCTGATCGGCAGCATCAAGGCCATGGACCTGATCCTCAGCGGTCGTTCGGTCGACGGCCGCAGCGGCAAACGTATGGGCCTGGTCGACCGGGTGGTACCGGAGCGGCATCTCAGGTCGACCGCACGCACCATGGTGCTTGATGCACCGCCGCCCCATGCTGCGAGTTTCATCGAACGACTGACCAACAGTGCACTGGTAAGGCCGCTGCTTGCCGGGGTGTTTCGCAAACAGGTCGCGAAGCGCGCCTCGCAGCTGCACTACCCTGCGCCTTACGCCATGATCGATGTCTGGCGCAAGCATGCCAATGACAAGGCCGGCATGCTCAGGGCCGAGGCCGAGTCGCTGGCTACACTCGTTACCGGTGCAACGGCAAAGAACCTGGTGCGGGTATTCTTCCTGCAGGAACAACTGAAAGCGCTGGGTAAGGACAAGACCTACAAGCCGACACATGTACACGTGATTGGTGCCGGCACCATGGGCGGCGATATCGCCGCGTGGTGCGCGCTGCGCGGCTTCAATGTATCGCTGCAGGACCAGGCGCCGGAACGCATTGCGCCGGCACTGCAGCGGGCGTATCAACTCTATAAACGCAAGCTGAAGGTACCGGCCGAGATCACTGCCGCCATGGACCGCCTGATGCCGGACCATCATGGCAACGGCGTCGGCAAGGCCGATATTGTTATTGAGGCAATATTTGAAGATGCCGAGGTAAAGCGTTCACTTTACAAGGAAATCGAACCCCGCATGAAGGCCGGCGCAATCCTCGCAACCAACACATCGAGTATCCCGCTGGAAGAGCTGGCACCGGCACTGGAACACCCCGAGCGCCTGGTCGGCCTGCATTTTTTCAACCCGGTCGCAAAAATGCTGCTGGTTGAAATCGTCAACGGTCAATCGACATCCGCCGGGGTCTCGGCACAGGCCATGGCCTTTACCCGGCAGATCGACCGCTTGCCATTGCCGGTAACCAGTACCCCCGGGTTCCTCGTCAACCGGATCCTCATGCCCTACCTGATGGAAGCCGTCGTGCTGGAAGCGGAAGGCATCCCGGCTTCCGTGATCGACAAGGCCGCCACCGATTTCGGTATGCCGATGGGACCGGTGGAACTGGCCGACACGGTGGGACTTGATATCTGC
>JAOULY010000012.1 GCA_029881775.1 Gammaproteobacteria bacterium | reverse complement strand
ATATTATTATCGTCGCCGGGGCCCTTGTTTATCATTATAAAGTCGAGAAAGTCACCATGGAGCCCAGCATGGTGAGCAAGTTGAACACCTTTACGCAGATTCTCCTGGTATTTGCGGTCATGTTTTCAAGCGGCATCCAGGCGTTGCCGGATACGTGGATAGCTGCCCTGTTGTACGCCGTTGTTGTGACCACGGTGTGGAGTGGCCTCGGTTATATGTGGACCTGGGGCGGTCGTGCCCTTGGCAGGCAGTCGTCCTGACGTAGCGAACAAGTATGTCGATTGAGCATCCGCAACTGCCGCTGGGCCTGTCGCTGCGTAACAGCGCCCGCTTCGAAAACTATTATCCCGGCTCGAACAAGGAGGCTGTCGCGACACTGACGGCAGTAGCCGCTGGTGATGGCGAGCCACTGGTTTTTATCGCCGGTCAAACCGGAACAGGAAAGTCCCACCTGTTACAGGCTGCCTGCCATGCTGCCGGTAGCCACGGCCTGTCAACCGCCTACCTGCCGCTGGCGGAAATGCAGTCGCTGGCGCCGGAAATACTCGACGGGCTGGAAACCATGTCGCTGGTATGTATCGATGATGTCGATGCGGTGGCAGGTCATGCCGGCTGGGAAACAGCCCTGTTTAATCTTTTCAACCAGGCGCGTGCGGCGGGAAATACCCTGGTCTTTGCCGCTACCCGTCCACCTGCAGAGTGCGGGTTTTCGATAGCGGACCTCGTTTCGCGCCTGGGCTGGGGATTGACCTACCGCTTTAAACCACTGGGTGATGCGGAACTGAAAGCGGCCCTGGAGATGCGCGCCTCGGGGCGGGGTCTGGAATTGCCTGATGACACGGCCCGTTACCTTCTGAATCGCATCTCCCGCGATTTGCCGTCCGTGTTCGAATTGTTCGACCGGCTGGATGAGGCATCAATGATAGAAAAGCGCCGTTTGACAATACCGTTCGTGAAATCGGTGCTGATGGATAACTGAAAATCGTATACAGGCGCTGCGACAGAATGTCGCGCGACACCGTGTCACATTCCGGGGATCGTCAAGCCCTGCTAGATTTTCACTGGCAAGAACATATCTCCCCCGTATTTTTCTTGCATTTTATGCGGCTGCTGCTCAGGACCCCCCGGAAAGAGTGCAGCCGTTTTTTTATTCTTTTACCGGATGCTTGGCGAGCTTGCGCTGCAGTGTCCTGCGATGCATCTTCAGGGCGCGTGCGGCTGCCGAAATATTGCCATCATGCTCGGTAAGTACTTTCTGCAAATGCTCCCATTCCAGGCGCTTGACCGATAACGGTTGCCCGGCCGGGGGCACATCCGGGTCACCGCCTTCCTCGCGATGGAGTGCGGCAACCACCTCATCTGCTGTAGCCGGCTTCGACAGGTAGTGTATTGCACCAAGTTTGATTGACTCCACGGCCGTGGCAACACTGGCGTAACCGGTCAGCATGACGATGCGGGTGTTTTCATCAAGTTCCGATAATCGCTTGACCAGTTCCAGGCCCGATTCGCCGCCGATACGCAGATCGACAACGGCAAACTCCGGCTCGTTTTCTATGGCAAGGGCAATAGCATCTTTCAGGTTATGTGCAATCGAGACATTGTAGTTGCGCTTTTTGAGCGCATCGCCCAGCACTTCGCAATACACCTCGTCATCATCAACCAGCAATAATACCGGCTGTTCGTTATTCATGGCTGTCAGTTCCTGTTTCATTGGTGAGTAGTGGAAGACTGATGCACAGCTCGGTTCCGCCACCCGTGCGATTATTTATGCTCAGCTTGCCGCCGAGGCGCGAGACGGTCGCATGGGCAAGGTACAGGCCGACGCCGAGACCTTCGCTCTTGGTTGTCACGGGCGCTTTGCCGAGCTGGCGGGCTATTTCGTCACTCAGTCCCGGGCCGCGATCGGATATCCTGATCGTGAGTTGTTCCGTTGTCCATGTTGCAGCCAGGGCAACGTGCTCCGGCGATGCGTCTGCTGCATTATTCATGATGTTGATCAGTGCCTGCGTCAGTGTGCGTTCGGCAAGGATGTCGGCATATGGCGCTTGCGCGTCGATATCGGTTTGCAGGTCCGATTCGGGGCGCTGCTGTTTCCAGGAATTTATGACTTCATCAAGATATTCCCTGACCTGCATGCGGTGTCCGGCCTCGGCGCGGGCGGCGCCGGCGGATGCCGACAGCACTGACAGGGCATCCTTGCAACGGGCAATCTGTTCATTGATGATGCGCATCTTGCGCTTCAGGTCATTATCCCCGGTGTGCGTGCACTCCTGTTCCAGTTCGGATGCCAGTATGGCCATCGTACCCAGTGGCGTGCCCAGTTCATGGGCGGTGCCGGCGGCCAGCGTACCAAGTGCGATCAGTCGTTCGTTTTTCAGGGACGCTTCGCGTGCCTCGGCCAGTCGCTGGTCGCGTTCGCGCAAGCTGCGCGCCATGCCGACGATAATCACCGCGACGAAACCGGCGCTCACGACGAAACCCAGCCACATGCCGAGCACGTGCATGGCAAAGCCGTCGTTATTCCCCACGGCGTGATGGGCGTGTACGCCCGTGTCAGGCGAGTCGATGAAAAACAGCGCGGAGTAACAGAGGACTGACGTGACGGCCATGCCCCAGGTTTGCCAGCGCGACAGGATGGTGGCGGCAATCATGAGTGGCAACAGATAGAACCACACAAACGGGTTGGAAGCACCGCCGGTGCAGTAAAAAATTCCTGTCAGGCCGGCTACATCGAGCAGCATCAGGACGAAGATCTCGTTATTGCCGAAACTGCTGCCTGTGTGCAACCGGTACCAGGTGTACAGGTTCACGCTGATGATCAGCGCCAGGATTGCCGCCAGCGGTGGCAGTGGCAATGCCAGATCGAAAAACAACATCGCGATTGCAATGCCGAGCCCGATGGCTGCAATTTCGGCATTTCGCAGCATGAACAGACGATAGTAATTATGCCTGACCGTCTCCTCGGGGTTTCTTTCAATAGCAATATTCATGGGGACATCATGCAATGCCGGCGGACGGACGACAACTGTATGCGACAGTTTGACGCATGTCATGTGCCATGTTCGAGCAGCGATTCACTGTTTGACCCGGACAGGCATGTGCTTGCCTGCGTCAGGCAAAGGTCACATGGCTGCGTGTTGTTATCCCGCTGCGCGCAGCGGGTGCACTGACTGATGTATCCGTGAATGCATTGCCAAATACTGGCAATATAGCGGACATGGAAAGAACCCCGACCATGCCGGGTAACGCCGAGCGGATGCGTGCGCATTACCCGTCAACCCGGGGCCGTATCGGCCCGCTTGATCGATGCGGCCCGTGAATAAGCCGGTGGCTGATCGGCAGTCCCTGCTCGCGGACCTGGAAAATTCAGCTCATGTCTGGTTCCTGGAAACTGATGGCGTCACGGACCCGGCCGTGCTGGAAAGTTGCGTGCAACTGCTGTCAGCTGATGAGGCTGACCGTTACCGGCGTTTTCGTTTCGACGCTGACCGCCATGTCTTTCTGCTGTCGCATGCCATGTTGCGACAGGTGCTGTCACGCTATGCCGATATCGATCCCTCCGACTGGCAATTCAGCCGCAGTACCCATGGTCGACCGGAAATTGCACAGCCCGATCCGGGGATGTCGTTACGCTTCAATTTGACACATACCCGTGGCCTGGCGGCCTGCTTAGTGACGCAGACACTCGATTGCGGCGTGGATGCCGAGGCGCTCGTCATGCGCCGGCACGCGATGGGCATCGCCGAACGCATGTTTGCCGAACAGGAACTGCAATTGCTGCGTGATCTTGAGGGGCCGGATTGGCAGGATGAGTTCATCAACCTGTGGACGCTACGCGAGGCCTACTGCAAGGCCTGTGGCACAGGCCTTGCCAATTCAGGCAGGCATTTCCATTTTGAGCGCGACCGGGAGGGTGGCTGGCAAATCCGCTTTACCGGTTCGTCGGCGGCAGCTTCAGACTGGCATCTATCGGTCGAGCGCGTAGTCGACTCCCACAAGGTGGCTGTTGCCGTGCATATTGCGGACAGGTCCGCATTTAGCCTGCGGACCAGGCAATTTTCTTTCTGAAACAGCTTCGCTGACATGCGCCCTGTCTGAGCCCGCGGCGCCGGGCACCTGCATGCCATGGCGGGTAGGCCTCGTGTCTGCCTGCCGACAAGAAAATACACAGTTCAGCCGCGGCCGGGACCGTCGCCAGAAAGCCAACTATTAATAATAAACAAGGTGATACATACGTAAAAAGAGCAGATCGCTGGCTTGCATAATAATATTAAGAAAATTATAATATGCTAATAGATAAACAGGTATTCAGGGAGAATCTGATGTCAGCGCAACACGCGATGAGGCGGGTACAGGTGGCAGACGAGCCGAGACGGGCGCACGTCCTGATGATCGCTATCCGGGACCTGTTTGTGGACGAAATAATCGACACCCTCGAATCATCCGAAGACAACTTCTCGGTTACCTGTGTGGCGCCTGGCGAGTCCTGCGCGCGCTACTTTGCCGGCGAAACCCCGGACCTGCTGCTGTTACAGCAAAAATCCAACCCCGACCAGTTTGATGACTTCATCAGGGAAATGGTCGAGGGCTTTCCAGGCCTGCGTGTACTCGTCTTTGGCCGGTCAATGCCTGACGATCATCTTTACCGGGTAATCAATGCCGGTGCACACGGTTACATAAATGAAAAAATGCCGGGCAAGCACATACTGGCGGCGCTTGATGCAGTGCGTAAAGGCTCTTTCTGGGCCGAGCGACATATCATGGAACGCTTCATCAAAGACGACTCGCTGGTGGACGGCATTCACTCCAGGGTACTGTCGTTGGGCAGACGTCTGACGAATCGCGAGGCCGAGGTGTTGGCGCTGATCATGAAGGGCCTGTCGACCAGCGAAATTGCCGAGCGTGTGTTTCTGTCGCACCAGGGCGTCAAGGCGCACCTGACGTCCCTGTTCCGGAAATTCGAGGTTAAAAACCGCTCCCAGCTGATCCTGCGCGTACTGGATGAGGTCAGTCCGGTGGGCAGTATTACCAGCCTGGTGCAGGATGGCCTGCAGGCGTCGCGTTCAGCCGTTTAGTTCGCAGTTTCCTGACGCCGTCATTGCGAGCACGCAGTGACGTGGCAATGACGAATCCAGCAGGGGGCCCTAGAAGTAGCGCGCCAGTTCCACGCGGATACGGCTTTCGTCCTCGAAGGAGGACAGCACGTTGCCGGCTGGAATATTCATCACCCCGCGTCCTTCCAGCGACAGCTTCCAGTTGTCGCCGAAGCGACGGCTGGCCTCGACGTTGAAGCTCTGGCCGCCGCCATCCATGTCGACGATAACGCTGGCCAGCAGTTCTGAACTGGCGGCATCATTCAGTGTCACGCGCGCACCCAGCACCAGGTCGTTCTGGAACGGTGAGGTAAAGAATGGCCGGCTGGCAAATATCACGGCCGGGTCGATGCTGTCACCGCGACTGTCATAGAGGTACTCGGTAATAACGCCGATGTCGACCTGGGATTCGTTGACGCCGACGAAGGTGTACTCGTAGCCGCCGGCCAGGGAACGTATGCGTTTGCCCTGGCCGCTGCGCGTGATGGCTTCCAGTTTCCACAGCCAGCCGCCGAAGATCGCCTGCAGGTCGATACTGGTCTGCTCCACGATTTCATACAGTGGCGTGATTTCACTGATCGTCATGCCGGAAATAGCGGCGGGACGGGCGACGAAGCGCGGCTCGCGACCGGTGCCGGAAAAATGTGCAATACCGATATCGAATTCGCCGAGGGTGCGGGACCAGCGTATGGCGAAGTCTGTATGCAGCTCCTTTGCGCCGGATTCATACAGGGCGTCGTCACTGATCGGGATGCCGAAGCGCGGTCGCCCTTCGATATCCGTGAAGGTGCGTTCGCGAAAACCTGGCAGCACGAACAGGTCAAAATTACCGTAGTCCCTTACCAGCGTCAGCTTGGCCATGGGTTGGCCGAGCTTGTCCTCGCCGTCTTCATTGATCACCAGGTCGGTCTGGTTGATGACGTCCACCAGGTGAACGGCTTCGGTTACACCCCAGTAAACCTTGCTGATGCCGATGTTCGTTTCCCAGTCGCGTGCCACGTGGATCCACGACAACTCGCGGAGATCGGCATGCGTCCGGTTGTTGTCGTGCGCGGCCAGCATGAGATAGGGCTTGAACGTAAACAGGTCGTCGCGCTGGTTCCATTCGTGAAAATATTCCGGCTCGATGGCCAGCGAAACGTAGCTGTTATGCTGGCGGCTGTCCTGCGGATCTTCAATAAAGCCCAGCAGTTCGGCGGCGACGTAACCGCGCCAACCGGCATGTGCACAGATGGCGGGTAGCAGGCAGGCAAGGGTGCACAGGACGCGTTTCACGACGGTGGTTCCGGTCTAGCGGGCACGTTTCAGTGAGTTCTTGTCGAAGTCACGGTCGGTCAGGTCGACATTGAATTCATAGCTGGATTGCAGCAGGCGAGTGCTTTTCCCGGTCTGGTGGTTTTCCATGTACATGTTGAGGGCGCGCCAGTACTTGTCTTCGAATTGCCTGTAATCACTGAATGTCAGCGTCTTGAGCAGGGAGTCCTTGCGGTCATAGTACTCGATTTTCCGTTCCTTGTAGTGCTCCTTGTCGAGCCAGATGAGCTGCCGGGTATAGCCGGATTTCTCGTCTTTCGGGTAACGTTCAAAGACGAACACATCCATGCCGTCCAGCACATCGTCCCTGATGAATTTATAGGTGTACTTGTCAACTTCCTGCGAGGTGATGTCCTCGTAGGCAAACTCGCTGCCCATGAACGGGCCCGACTTGTTGTCAGACGAGATGCGCTTGACGCGTTTGAGTGCCGGCAGGTAGAGCCATTGGTCATCAGGTCCTTCGCGGTGAGTGAAGCTGAGCAGGGCAGTGCCGGCTACGTCACGCGGGTTGTCAAAGATCGTGAGGCTCTTGTCGCCATCGTCAGCCACTTCCAGGGTCTTCGAGCGGATTTCGCGGGTGCTTTCCTGTCCCTGTTTGTTCTTCAGGATCATCTTGACGTGATTGGTGTAGTTGCCGAAGCCCTTGTCGCGCCGGTCCGCTTCCTGTGCGATAGCGAGACCTTTTTCCTCGGCTGTCTCTGCATTTGCCGCGACTGGCAACAGGCACAGCAGCAATGCCGGCAGAATTCCAGGTAATATCTTCATCGTCAGTCTCCAGGTCAGATTTCTGTTTTTTCATGGCAAATGGCGGCAGGAACAGGGGTCCCCGGGCCTGCGCAATGACAAGGGGCTTGCTCCAGGCGGCGCCATTCAGTTATTCATTCTAATCGATGAGCAGCTACAGGTATGCCAAGGCCGGCGACCGGCATGCCGCGGGTGGTCGGGATTTTCACGATCACATGCGTGTTACGGGTTTGTCGGTGCCGGCCTGCATGTTCGGGTTCGAATCCCGGAAAGTAGCCTTGCATAAAGTAGCGGTTCCGTGTGGGCGGGTCGTGTTCCCCGGGGTGCAATCGTGAGACCGGCTACACCCGTGAAGGTTCATGAGTTTCCACTGCATGGTATGGGTGGAAACAGTAACATGCTTGCCTTGTAAGTGTATGTATATTAAATATTTGATACGTAACCACGAACATTTTACACTGCATGCTGGTGATTGCGGCAAGCGCTGTCCACAGCGGACCGGACCGGCTGCGGTTAAAACAATCGTCCGGGCTGCAGCGGGCTGAATAACACCATGACGTGCCGGTTGCAGGCAGGTGACAGGGGTTGCCGGCGAGGTGCGGTGGGTGTGCATAAACAGCACTGGCATATTGGTTTATGGCAGGGACTTCCTTTATAGTCACAACCGCTTGACCGGCCTTGCCCGGCACAAATTTTCGTACAGGACATTGAATGGCTGATCGCAGACTACAGGTTTTTCATACCGTTGCCCGCTTGCTGAGTTTTACCAAGGCAGCAGAAAGCCTGCACATGACCCAGCCCGCGGTTACCTTCCAGGTCCGTCAACTGGAGGAGTATTTCAATACCCGCCTGTTTGACCGCACGCACAATCGCATCAGCCTGACGGCGGCCGGTGAACGCGTCTATGAGTATGCGGCGCAGATATTCGACCTGTATGCGAAAATGGATAACGCCGTCCGTGACATGACCGGCGAGATCAGCGGTGTTCTGATTATCGGTGCCAGTACCACCATTGCCGAGTACATGCTGCCGGCGCTGCTGGGTGATTTCAAAAAGAAATATCCCGACATCAATGTTCACCTCAAGGTATCCAATTCTGACGGTATCGTATCCATGGTGGAAAATAACGATATCGACCTGGGCGTGGTCGAGGCGCCGGTCGTCAACAAGAACCTGGTCGTCGAGAACTGCCGCAACGATCGCCTGGTCGCGGTCGTGCCACCCACTCATGAACTGGCCGGCAAAAAGAAATTAAACGTCAAGGAACTGATAGAGCATGCCTACATAGCCAGGGAGGAGGGCTCGGGTACCCGCGAAGTCATCGAGGAATACCTGGCTGCTACCGGTATGAAACCCGCTGATATGTCCATCGCCATGGAGCTGGGCAGCCCGGAAGCGATCAAGGGTGCGGTTGAGGCCGGCATGGGTGTGTCAATCGTCTCCGAAGTAACAATTCACAAGGAGCTGCAGCTCGGCACGCTTGTCAGTCTTGAGCTGGACCCGCCGCTGGAGCGGCCGTTCTCGTTTGTACACCAGAAACAGAAGTTCCGGCAGCGTGCAATGGACGAGTTACTTGTATTTGCGCGCGCCTACTGTCTCTCGCATAAAGATGATTGCTGATATCAGTCGTTCCGAACCTGTATGAAGCCGGTACAGCAACAGCTTGTTGACCTGTTCACAGGTCTGGATGAAGAGGGCCGTTCCAGCCTGCTGGCGTTCGCCGAATTCCTGGCCAGCCGTGGTCGTGTGCCGCGCGTCATTGCAAGCAAGCCGGTCGTTACTGTTCCTGCGCCGGAAAACATTGCACGCCCCGACGGCGAGTCTATAGTCGCCGCGCTTAAACGCCTGTCGAAAACCTATCCCATGCTGGACAAGAGCGAGATGCTGAGTGCAACGTCGGACATGGTGGCGACCCACGTCATGCAGGGCTCCGATCCGGTCGGGGTTATTGACCAGCTCGAAGCCGTTTTTTCCAAACACTACAGTGATCTGAAGGCGCGCTCCGGCGGATGATGCGATGAATATCGTTACCGAGTGGTATCACCGTTATGTGTCTGATCCGCAGGTCGTGATACTGGCCGTATTGCTGGCGGCCGGGTTCATTATCACGCTGACGCTGGGCCAGATGCTGGCGCCGGTGCTGGCGGGCGTGGTGATTGCGTATTTGCTGGATGGCGTGGTTGAGAAGTTCAATCGCATGGGCATGCCGCGATTGCCTGCAGTGGTGCTGGTATTCCTTGTTTTTATGACCTTTGTGGTATTCGCGGTGCTGTGGCTGGCGCCACGCCTGTCAGAACAGGTGACGCAACTCGTCCGGCAGTTGCCCGATATCATCACGCACGGCCAGAACGTAATGCTGCAACTGCCGGAGAAATACCCGAACCTGTTCACCGAGGAGCAGGTTAAAGAGCTGGGTGCATCGATTCGTGCGGAGATAACCGAGCTGAGCCAGCGCATCCTGTCGCTGTCCGTGCCGGCCGTGACGGGCCTTATCGCCTTGCTTGTCTATATTATTCTGGTGCCGGTACTGTCGTTCTTTTTCCTCAAGGACAAGTACCATATATTCGCGTGGTTTAGCCAGCGCCTGCCGCAGCAACGCGGGCTGGTCGATGCCGTTGCCAGTGATGTCAACGTGCAGGTTGCGAACTATGTTCGCGGCAAGGTCTGGGAAATATTCATCGTGGGTGCGGCGGCCTTCGCCACTTTCAGCCTGATGGGGCTGCAGTATGCCCTGCTGCTGTCGACCATGGTCGGCCTGTCCGTGATCATTCCATATATAGGTGCTGCAGTCGTGACGGTGCCGGTCGCCATGATTGCGTGGTTCCAGTGGGGCTGGAGCGCGGACTTCGGCTGGGTACTGTTTGCCTATGCCGTGCTGCAGGCGCTTGATGGTAACCTGCTGGCGCCGTTACTGTTTTCTGAAGTCGTTAACCTGCACCCGGTGGCGATCATCGTCGCTATTCTCGTGTTCGGCGGTATCTGGGGTTTTTGGGGTGTGTTCTTCGCCATTCCCCTGGCGACCCTGGTGCAGGCTGTGATGACGGCCTGGCCGCGCATGAACCGGTCAGACGAGGAGCCAGGCGCCAGCGCGGTTTAACAGCCCGCGGTGTCAGGGCCCTTGTTGTGTTACAGGGCCTTGATTGCTTCCAGAACGTCTTCTACGTGGCCGGGCACTTTTACCTTGCGCCATTCCTGCCTGAGAACGCCCTTGTCATCGATAAGAAACGTGCTGCGTTCGATGCCCATCACCTTGCGCCCGTACATGTTCTTTTCCTTGATAACGTCGAACAGCCGGCACAGTTTTTCATCGCCGTCGGATAACAGCTCAAACGGAAACGCATGCTTTGCCTTGAAATTCTCGTGTGATTTTAGGCTGTCGCGCGACACGCCCAGGATTATCGTATTGCGTCTTCTGAACGTGTGTATTTTGTCGCGGAAGTCCTGGCCCTCGGTGGTGCAGCCCGGCGTGCTGTCCTTCGGATAAAAATACAACACCAGGTTCTTTCCCTTGCAGTCGGCCAGCGAGATTTCCTGTCCGCCGGTCGCGGGTAATCTGAATGCGGGTACTTTTTTGCCCGGCACCACTTTTGTCATGGTCGTTTTCTCCCTGCTGCCTGCCTGTGTAACTACTTGACCGGTTCGATCACGGCATCCAGGTTCAGGTTGTCGCAGAACTCGGCAAAATCCTCGCGCAGATCTGAAATGCGTACGCCGGAACGAATGTCGACCCGCAGCTGCACCGAATACATCGGAGTGCCGGAGTGTGCGGCGGCATAGCTGCTGGTGATCATTTCCTGGATATTTATATCCCGCTGTGAAAAGAAACGTGCCAGGTTGTGGACGATGCCCGGCTGGTCAAGCGCGACCACTTCGACCGCGTACGGCATCAGGTCCTTGCTGGGTACCGGTGAGTGGGTGCGCCGTGAAGTGATGGTCAGCCCAAGGCGTTTTTCGAGGCCGTCGACCTGGTCTTCGAGTTTTGCCAGCGTATTCCAGTTGCCATCGACCTGCATCAGCAGGGCAAAGTCCCCGCCCAGCACAGCCATGCGGCTGTCGAGGATGTTGCAACCGCATTCGAGTACTGCCCGGGACAGCTCGTTAATAATCCCCGGCCGGTCGGTGCCCAGCGCCGAGAGAACCAGTTGGTCGTATTTCTTGTCCGCGGTATCGCTCATCATGAATCCGGGCCGTGTGGCCGGTTAACTGCTACGGGTACGCAGTCTACCATTTTCGGGTCGTGGCAGCGCCGGAATTACATTGGCGCGCCTTGATTGCCTTGTCAGTACGGGGTGTCGCCAGTACCATGGCGTTCTCGATTGGGTCCGGAGTAGGCAGGATGTTTCAAGGCAGTATAGTGGCGCTGGTAACACCGATGCAGGCGGATGGCGCTATCGATGAAGACAGCCTGCAGCGCCTGGTTGATTTCCACGTCGAGAACAATTCCGATGCCCTGGTGTCTGTCGGCACCACGGGCGAATCCGCGACCCTGGACCAGGACGAGCATTGCCATGTCATGCGCCGCACGGTTGAAATGGCCGCCGGCCGTATACCGGTCATTGCCGGCACCGGCGCGAATTCAACGCGCGAGGCGATCGATCTTACCCGTTGTGCTATGGAGGCGGGTGCCGATGCCTGCCTGCTGGTGACACCTTATTACAACAAGCCGACCCAGGAAGGCCTGTACCGGCACCACCGGGCCATTGCGGAAGCCGTGCCGATCCCGCAGATTCTGTACAATGTGCCCGGGCGAACGGCGGTTGACATGCTCCCCGATACGGTTGAACGGCTTGCGCCAATCGACAACATCGTTGGTATCAAGGAAGCGACCGGCGACCTGGCGCGGGCGCGCGAACTGCTTGACCGCTGTGGCGACAGGCTTGCGATTTACAGCGGTGACGATGCAACTGCCATGGAGTTGATGCTGATGGGTGGCAGCGGCAACGTTTCGGTGACAGCCAATGTTGCACCGGCAGACATGCATGCACTGTGCGTTGCCGCGCAGGCAGGAGACCGGGACACGGCCGTCAGTATTAACAGCCGCCTCGATATTCTGCATCACATACTGTTTATTGAATCAAACCCGATACCGGTCAAGTGGGCGTTACACGAAATGGGACTGATTCCCGATGGTATACGTTTGCCGCTCACGCAACTTGACGCGTCGCACCATGAAGCCGTGCGACAGGCGCTGGTTGCGGCCGGCGTGATGGCGTCCGCATGACGCCCCCCTACAGGAAAAATACAATGCAGCCAGGCCTGAAGAAAATTTCCCTCCCGCTGGTAGTGACAGGTGCGTTACTGCTTTCCGCCTGTGGCGTAATGGACAAGATGGCGCCTGGCCGGGACAAGACCGACTATAAGAAAAGCAAGGTCATCGACAATCTGGAAGTGCCTCCGGACCTGTCTGCCAGCACCATTAATGAAGCCCCCGACTCACTGGATGCGGCCAGCGCGACCTATTCGGAATTCGGCGCCCGGCAGCCACTGCGCGAAAAAACTGAAGTATTACCCGAGCAGGAAGCACTGCAGGTTATGCGCGATGGCGACCAGCAATGGTTACTGGTCCAGGGCTCGCCAGACCAGGTCTGGCCGCGGGTAAAGGAATTCTGGTTGCAGGAGGGTTTCCTGATCAACAAGGAAGACCCGCGTCTCGGCATCCTCGAAACAGACTGGGCGGAGAACCGCGCGGATATTCCACGGGGGCCGATTCGGAATCTGATCGGCAAGGCAATCGATGCCGTTTATTCCTCCGCCACGCGTGACAAGTACCGCGTCCGGCTGGAAAAAAACGGTGACGGCGCAACGGAAGTGTACCTGACCCACCGTGGCGTCGAAGAGGTCGTCAAGGGCAATCCGGACGACAGCACTACCGTCTGGCAGTCACGCCCGACCGATCCGGAACTTGAAGCCGAAATGCTCAAGCGCATGATGGTATTCCTCGGTATCGAAGAGCAGAAAGCGCAGTCGATGCTGGTACGCAAGGACAAGGACAAGGTTCGCGCGGAACTGGTCAGTGACGAGGCGGGCAGTTCCCTGCTGGTCAGGGAGGACTATTCACGTGCATGGCGCAGGACAGGCGTTGCACTCGATCGCATCGGCTTCACTGTTGAAGACCGGGACCGTTCCGGTGGCACCTATTTCGTGCGCTACAACGATCCGCTTGGCGAGCAGGCAGCAACCGGAATTCTCGACAAGCTGTCGTTCTGGTCATCGAAGGATGACGCGAATGCAACCGAATACCATATCAAGCTGATCGCCGATGGCCCGGTCACACGTGTGATCGTTAACAACAGCAACGATGAGCGGGACACGACGTCGACTGCGAAGCGTATCCTTACATTGCTGGAAGAACAGTTACGCTGACGTATGCGATTCGCACTGCTTGGCAGTGGCAGCAGGGGAAACGCGACCCTGGTCGAGCATGGGGGGACGCTGGTCATGCTGGACTGCGGTTTCTCCTGCCGGGAAACCGGTCGACGCATGGCGCAACTGGGATGTAGCCCGGCTGACCTGGACGCCGTGGTGGTGACGCACGAGCACGGTGATCATGTGCGGGGTGTCCCGGCGCTGGCCCGCAAGTACGCGTTACCTGTCTGGATGACGCGCGGCACCCGCCGGAAACTGCGCGACGACGATATCCCCGACCTGCGTTATTTCGACGGCCAGGCCGTTCTGGAAATCGGCGCGTTGCAGCTGCGACCCTTTACCGTCCCCCATGATGCCGGTGAACCCTGCCAGGTTACCTTCGACAGCGGTCAACACCGGCTCGGCGTACTGACTGACACCGGGCGTATCACGCCGCATATCCGCGCATGCCTCGATGCCGCCGACGCGCTGTTGCTGGAATGCAATCACGACACAGCGATGCTCGCCGACGGCCCTTATTCACCTGCATTGAAACGCCGTGTTGGTGGCCCGCTGGGTCACCTCAGCAACGACCAGGCCGTGGGGCTGTTGCAGCAACTCGACACCTCGCGCCTGCAGCACATGGTGGCGGCCCACCTGAGTGACAAAAACAATGACCCGGGCCTGGTGCGTTCCGCGCTTGCCGGCGCGCTGGGCTGTGCACCGGACTGGATCGCCATCGCCGATCAGGACGCGGGACTTGCCTGGCGGGAAATAGTCTAGACTGATTGAGCGTTTCACCTTTGTTCACGCCGGGATGCCGCGAAAACCTCGCCACCCGGATTCCATCTGCGATAAAGTCCACCTATCCTTGAAACGCATCCCCGTGGCACAGATATATCAGTCGCTTAGGGCGCTCCAGCCAATAATGTGCTGGCAATTTGACGGACTATAATTTAGTATATTAGAGTTAATTAATATATCTTGTTATATGACATGAAATTTCTGGACCGACATATACAGTACCTGCTGGTAGGCGTGGCGCTCGGTGCTGCCGTGATGCCCGGTGTTCTATGGGCGCTCAGAGAGCGTTTTGCCATTGATCTGACTGGAATCACCGATGACTCCCTGATGGATTTCTACAGGGTCTTCTACCGGGGTCTGGATGAGCCGCTTGCCTGGCTCTGGATAGCGTTGCCGTATGCTCTGTTCATGGTGCTGCGTACATTGCTGCTGCCACGTGCGGCGGCCGGCGACAGGGCGCTGACCCGGGACGACAGGAACCGGGTTGAAACGGCTGCCGAAGTCAATGCAACTGACGGGTCTGGCCTGACGCCACTGCATACTGCGGCGGACGAATGCAAGCCTGAAGTCGTGAGCATGTTGCTCAGGGACGGCGCCGACCTGGATGCCTGTGATACCGAAACCGGTCTCAGGCCGCTGCACCTGGCGGCAAGGAAGGGTTGCCTGCAGGTCTGCGAACTTCTTGTCAGGCACGGCGCGGATATAGATGCACAGACGCACAAGGGCGCAACGGCCCTGCACCTGGCGGCGCGTGCAGGGCATGCCGACGTGGTGCAGTTGCTATTGAAGTTTCTTGCCAACCATATGCTGCAGGATGTGCACGGGAGCACTGCCACGCACTATGCGCAGCAGGCAGGGCACCTGGATATCGTCAACCATATCGAACAACACCGGCAGTCGGAGTGGCCATACCTGCACCTGTCGAACCGCTGATGCGAACGGGGACAAGCACACCCGTTCAGCATGCGGAAAGTGATAGCGGGTCTGTAGAGGCTCGATTCCAGGCTGGCAGCGCGGGCGTCTCGCTATAGCGGTTGCGCACCTGGTAAGGTTTTCATGCCGGTATGCCCCGGCCCGGTCGGCCTTCAATACGGTGATTCAGACCCGCGGCGGGGGTCATTCCCGCTGACAACAATGACCCCATCCAGTATCATTCCCGGCTTCCAGAAACCCCCGTCCCGGAGTCGTGATGCTGCATCTGCTGGGTTGTCCTGCCCATTCCGAATTTCGACTGCACAAGCTGCTGGCGCAATGCCGGGAACGGGTGCCGGCCGTGGCCGGCTTGCATGCGGACTTTATCCACCTTGCCGAGCCGATTGAGCCGCTGTCTGGAGACGAGCTGAGCCTGCTTGAGCAGTTGCTCGATTACGGTCCGTCCCGCTCGGCGACCGACAGTCAGGGTGTCCAGCTGGTCGTGGTGCCGCGTCCCGGCACGATTTCGCCGTGGTCGAGCAAGGCGACTGATATTGTTCACAACTGCGGGCTCGACAAGGTACGACGGGTCGAGCGCGGTGTTGTGTATACGCTGGAACCAGTCGCCGGCGAAACCCTGGATGGCGATCAGCGTGAAGCCCTGCTGCCACTGCTGCATGACCGGATGACCGAAACGGTCCTGTTTGATCTTGACGACACGGATGGCCTGTTCCGTCATGCAGTACCCGCACCGGTCGGGCGCGTGGATGTCATCGAGGGTGGACGTGCTGCGCTTGAGCGGGCGAATGTCGGGCTTGGATTGGCGTTGTCCGACGACGAAATCGATTACCTGGTCGAGAACTTTACCGCGCTTGGTCGCAACCCGATGGACATCGAACTCATGATGTTTGCCCAGGCCAATTCCGAACACTGCCGGCACAAGATTTTCAACGCGGACTGGGTGATTGACGGCCAGCCCATGGACCGCAGCCTGTTCGACATGATTCGCGTATCCCACCAGGTCAGCCCGGCAGGTATTCTGTCTGCCTACAGCGATAATGCCGCGGTACTTGAAGGCGGCGAGGTGCAGCGCTTCTTCGCCGATACCGGCACGCATGCTTACCAGGCGCATGCCGAACCGGGACACCTGGTGATCAAGGTGGAAACGCACAATCACCCGACGGCGATTTCGCCGTTCCCGGGTGCGGCCACCGGTTCCGGTGGTGAAATCAGGGACGAGGGCGCGACCGGCCGGGGCGCAAAACCCAAGGCCGGCCTGTGTGGCTTCTCGGTGTCCAACCTGCGTGTGCCGGGTTTCGAACAGCCATGGGAAACCGATCATGGCAAGCCGGCGCGCATTGTCTCGGCGCTGGACATCATGGTGGATGGTCCGCTGGGTGCGGCCGCCTTTAATAATGAATTCGGCCGACCCAACCTGTGCGGTTATTTCCGTACCTTTGAAGAACGTGTGCGCGGCGCGCAGGGCGATGAATTGCGTGGCTACCACAAGCCATTCATGC